>JAAFHJ010000689.1 GCA_013298325.1 Myxococcales bacterium
GGATCGGCATAGGTCTCTTCGGCGGTGCCGGTGAGCGCTGCGACGACGTTCTCCGCGAAATGGGCGCGCGTCGCCATCCCGTGGGCGCGGAAGCAGGTCGCCAAGAGTTTCGGCGGCAACGGATCTGCCGGGTTGGCCCGCGCGCTTTCGAGCAGCGCCCCTTCGCTACCGGCGAGCGCTGCCGCCCGGAACGCGGCATCAAACGGGCCCGTCGCGACGAGGTTTGTAGCCTCTGGGTCGCCGGGAAGTAGCCGAAGAAGCATAGAAATTGCCGCTTTGGCGCGTTCCGGCGCTTCCAGCTTGTCGCGATAGATCGCCATCGCGAGGCGCGCTGCCTCGGCGCGTCCGGCGACTTCGGGCCGTTCACGCATAAGCTCTTCGAGGGCGGTCACTGCGTCCTCCCACGCGCCCAGGCGGGCGGCGGCGCGGGCGAGCCGTTCGCGCACCGGGAGTGGGGCTAGGCCGTCGTCGCGGAGCTGTCGGAGGACGCCGAGGGCCTTGTCGGCGCCATCGAGCCGATTTTCGTAGAGATCGACAGCGGTTACACCGGCTGTAATCCGGTTCTTCGCCGGGGCACCGTCGATGGTCGCGAGGGTGGCGAGCGTCGATGCTGCCTCGGCGAACGCCCCGGAACGAATCGCAATTTCGCCGGCAAGTGCGAGCGCGCCGATGTGCCGTGGCTCTCGCGCGCGGACCGCTTCGAGGGCTTTCAGCGCCGCCGGGGAATCGCCCTTTTCGCGGAAGGCACGTGCGCGCTCCCAGTGGAGCTTCGCTTCTTCGGCGGCATCGTCGGTCACCAAAAGGCGCGCTTCTGCGAGCGCAAGGACGCCGTCGGAATCTTTCCGATCGCGGACGCGGCGGAAGAGCGCCTCAAAGGCCGACTTTCGAGCGCTGTCGCGAGCGAGCGATTGGCGAAGCGCATGATCGACGCGGGTTTCGTCGGTCTCGGCAAGCGAAAGCCACGCGCGCGCTGCGTGCTCCCAGAACGCTGCCGCCCGTCGGTCGTCGAAGCAGCGGGCTCCCAACTGTTCGCAGGCGACCGCGACCGTCGTTGCATCTTCGAGCGCCTCGCCGGCGGCACGAAGCCCTTCCCAGACCGGAAGAGGGTCGGGCGCCTGCTCAGCCACGAATTCAAACAGCGCTTTTGCGAGCTCCGCGTCCCCCGCCGCGAGGGCATTCCAGCCGGCGATGAGGCACGCGTCGAGCTCGGAAGCTTGGTCGAGCGCGTCCCCCACTTCGCTGGCGACGGCCGCTCGCCGCGCTGGATCGGTCCCCGGAGTCACCGAAGCAAGCGCGGCAAGGCGACCGGCCGCTGAACTCGGAAATTCGACAGAAAAACCCGATGTTTCGGTCGCCCACTGGGCCGCAAGCACCGCTGCGGCTGCTGCGAGAGGCCCACCGGAATCCCCGAGGGCCGTGGCAAAGTGCGTAAGGGCTGCGGCGAACTCCTCGTCGATACTCTCCGTCGGAGCGTCGGCGGCGAGGGCTGCGGCGGCGGTTTCGAGGGCGGGGCTCGCGTCTTCCGGGGCAAGGGCCGCGAGGCGGCGTGCCGCGTGGAGGCGTGTGGTGGCGTCCCCGCCAGCAATCGCGCGCGCGAGTGCGACACGTGCCGCGAGCGCTTCCCCGACAGGGCCGGCACCGCGGAGCGATTCAAGGGCCGCTTCGGCCGGGTCGGTGCCGTCGACCGGGTAGGCGAGGCGCGCAAGGGCGACGGCGGTCGACATGCCCGGCTCGTCGAGCGCACCGTCCGCTTCAAGCGCTGCGAGGGCGGCCACTTCGTCGCCGGCGAGCGCCTCCACCACGAAGGTCCGAAGGGGATCCGGGGTCGGGTCGGCAGCGAGCGCGGCGCGGACGGCGGGGACGGTGCGCGCTTCGATGGCGGCCAGGAACTGCGCAAACCGGCGGGCCGGTCCCGCGTCGGCACCGTCGGCGCGCTCGGCGGCAAGGGTCGCGGCGCGGAGGGCGAGGCTCGCCCCGTCTTCGCCGGCAGTCGCCGCAAGTAACGCGGCTTCCAGGGAAATTTGTGAAGCGAGCGGACCGGACGCGGTGCCGTCGGCCAGCTCAAGCAAGAGCTCGGCGCTCCGAAGGCGGAGCCCCTGCCGTCGCGCGCTGGCGGCAGCGAAGGTCGCAACCAGCTCGGTCGCCTCGCCGGAGGCACGGAGCGCTTCCAGGTGGCCTTCTGTCGCCCCCGCGCCGCCGCCGGACGCCTGCGCCCGCACGAGGGCAAAGACGCGAAGCGGAGCGCCAAGCCCAATCGCTTCCGCGGTCGCGACGAGGTTGTCGAGGCTCCCATGGTCGCGGTCGTCGAGGGGCCCAAAAAGCCCAGCAAACGTGCGCCCGGCCTCGGTGCCAGCGAGCGCCGCGATCGTTCGGGTGCGCGCCTCGCTGCTTGTTTCGGCGGCAAGCGCCTCGATGAGCAACGGCACGCGATCTTCGACGGGAAGCATCGCCGCGAGTTGGGCGGTCGCTTCCTGGTAACGGGTTGAATTCCCAGAAATAGCTGCCAGCGACCGCTCCACGCGGGCTAGGAGCGCGCTCGCGCCCTCGGGCACGGCGTTGCGAAGGCGTTCGACGGCCGCGTCGAGTCCCGCCGAGCCAGCGCGGGCGTGCGCGTAGGCGGAAGCCAGCGCAAACGGGAGCGCGAGGGGGCTCGTTGGGGCGAGAGCGACCGCATCGAGCATTTCTGCCGCCTCACGCGGGGAGGGGGAAGCGCCC
>JAAFHJ010000069.1 GCA_013298325.1 Myxococcales bacterium
GCCTCGGTGCGGGCATCGACCGCCGAGAGCGGGTCGTCCAGAACGAGGATTGGCGGCTCGCGGAGGAGGGCACGGGCGAGCGCGACGCGCTGCTTCTGGCCGCCAGAGAGCTGAACGCCACGCTCACCGACGACGGTGTCAAATCCTTCGGGGAGTCCAAGAATTTCCTCGTAGACGGATGCCTCTTTGGCGGCCGCCTCGATGCGTGCGATCGCCTCCGGCGAGTCCGAATCGTTCAGCGCGAGGCCGATATTTTTCGCAACCGTCGTCGAGAACAGAAACGTATCTTGTTGCGCATAGCCGACAGAGCCACGAAGCGTCGTTAGCGGAAGATCGCACACATCGACCGCCGTTCTTCCATTGCCATAGGTCAGTGCAACCTGCCCACGGCCCGTCGGTAACAAACGCGCAAGGAGCATCGCTACCGTGCTCTTTCCGGAGCCGGTGCGGCCGACGACTGCGAGGGAGGTCCCCGGCGGCACTTCGAAGGTTACGCCGTCGACAACACGGCGGTCGCCGTAGGCAAACTCAAGATTTGTCACCGAAATACCGACCGGCCCCCCATCGGTCGGCGCGGCGAGTCCGCCGTCGACGATCTCCGGCTCCGCGTCGAAGATCTCGGCGAGGCGCGCCCACCCGGCCCGACCGCGCTGGAGAATCGCGATCGAAAAGCCGAGCGCGATCATTGGCCATGTCATGCGGCCGTAGGCGAGCCAAAATGCGAAGAAATCGCCTTTGGAGATACCGCCGCTCGCGACGCCACGAAGAAGAAGAGTACCGCCGTACCAGAAGAAGGCGAGCGTCCCGATGGAGGTTGCGGCGGCGGTGATTGGACCAAAGAGACCTCGCAGCCGTGCGAGGCGCAGGCTCGCGCCGAGGTAGTCGCGATTGGCATCTTCGAAGCGTTTCTCTTCAAAGCCCTCGAGCGCAAAGCTGCGAACGACGCGGACGCCGGAGAGATTCGCCTGGACGCGCTCAGTCAGCTTCCCAAGCGTCTCTTGATTCTCTTTGGTGTAGGTATAGAGCCGTTTTGAAACGGTCCGCGTGCTCCCGAGAATAATCGGAAGTGTCACAAAAGAGACGAGCGTAAGCTTCGGGGAAATCGCAAGAAGTACTTGGAGGGCGCTCACGAGGGCGAAGAGCACGTTTGCCAGGTTCAAGGCGCCGAAACCAAACAACAAACGCACCTGCATGAGGTCGTTTGATGCCCGGCTCATGATGTCACCCGCGGGCATTTTTCGGTAAAAAGCGGCGCCAAGCGTGTGCAGCTTCTCAAGAAGAAGCCCACGGAGTTCGTATTCGACGTCTCGACCGACGTTGAAGATGAACCAACGGCTCCCAACGCGCGCAACAAAGCCGACAAATGCGAGCGCGAAGATCGTAGCGACGACCGTTCCGACGCTGGCCCCATTCTGGAGGCGATCGACGGTCGCCTTCGTGGCCCAGTCGATGCGATTCATGGCGTACTGAAAGGTCGCCAAGCAGAGCGTCCCGAAGACGAGCGGCGCGAGGTGGCGGCGGAACTGACCGCCCATCGTGCGGGGGACGTTCGCAAATCGAGCGCCCGCGTCGGAAACCGGCTGGGCAGAAGCGGGGGCAGTTCGGGGCGCCATGTACCGTTCGCCCGCTAGCACTTCCGCTGCGGTGTGGCGTTGAGAACGCGCCACGATCGGACGAGACGCTAACGGCGATGGCGGCGGTGGGAGGACCCGAGCGCTGGCCGCCCCTCACGGGCACGGGCCAGGTCTCCAAGGGGGATCGTGGTTGCGAACAGTCCGAGGAAAACGCGAGCACCTCCACGGCCGTCGAGTTCCTGGACAACCCCCTGTTTTCCCTCAAAAACCCCTGCAAGCACGCAGACAGTGTGCCCGCCTTCGATGGGGGCACTCGTGTCGAAAGCGCCCCAAACCGGACGGCTGCGGACCGTCACCCGGACCGCCGAGCGCGGCGCGAAACGTCGGACAAACGGGCCCGAGTGCTCGGCATCGACACGATTCACTTCGTGCTCGCTCTCTTCGCCTTCCTGCTCGACGCGTGCGGTCGACAATGCCCCTTCTAGGCTCTCTTCAATTGCAGCTTCTTCCGAAAGAGTTCGCGGTCGCTCACGACGCGCGGTTGTGTTCTTCGATAGGCTCCCTGAAGTTGCTCCAAAAACAGCCGGTTTTCCTCGCGGACGCGGTGGGCGCTCGCCAGAAATATCGCGTGTGAGCGGCCCGAGTTTCGTGAGTTCGCCCGTCGGCACATCGTCGAGAGAGCTGTACTCGACCACCAAGTGATAGATGGGCGCGATGGCAAGAAGTGCCGTTTCAAGATCATGGGCCGCGCGGTCGATGCGCGCCAAGATCTCTCCCCGCGGGACGATGAGGTCGATGGCCAGCGGGACGCCCTCTACCTCGGCCTCATCCAGCAAACGCCTCAAATAATCTGGAGAAAGTGACGCAGGGACGTTGCGTGTGTCCCCCAGCGGGCCGATGCGGTAGCGATCCGGGAGCGCCTCGGCAGCCTGGAGGAAGGGCTGCGCCGCGTCGCCATCGAGCATGCGCGCGCGAAGTCCCCGCCACGAGGACGTGAGCCCGTAGGCGCTGGCACTTGGAATCACCAGGCGAACGGCAACGTCGTCCGGCGCGACAACGACCTCCACGCGTGCCTCGCCGTCGTCCCCGATCGATGCGCGAAGGGCGTGGGACTCGAAGGCGGTCTGCAGGGGGGGCGGCCCTGTTTCGTCTGCAAATTCAAGCTCTGCAACGAACTCGAGCCAGGAGCCGACGCGAAGCAACGCATCCTGCAGAATGGCGGAACGCTGCGTCCCCTCGGTGCCAGCCTGTCCGGGCGGCGCCGCAGCGAGAACGGCGAAGAGATCCGGGGAAAAAAGCGACGCGTCCATCGGAATCCCTCGCTTCGGAATGCCCGCCCGCGCACGAAAGATCAAGGGGGACCCGACGGCGTTTGCATCCCGAAGGGACGATTCTCGGCCATCCGGCTGGCGTTTGTCGCTCCGCAGCATGCGCTCGCCCGCTCTCTGGCAACCACGGTGACGGGCACCCAACACGCGAAAAAACCGAAGGTCTGGAGGACCTTCGGTTTTTCCGTTTGCGGCGCGGCCCCGCGGAGTCAGCGAACGACCTGGACGTGGAGACGGCCGTTCACCGTCGCGTCGAGGGAGGCGTTGTAGTTCTGCACGCAGATGTCCATCCGGCTACGCCCCTTCCCACGGAAGGCGCCTCCGGTGTCGACGACGCGGAATTCAATCGGACGCCCGTAGCGCTGTTCAAACTCGGTAATTCGAAGCTTGGTGCCGTACACAAAGGCGTTGGTGTCCATCGCAACGGCGACATAGTCGGCGTTGCCGGCGAGGTACTGCTGGAGCGTCTTCAGCGGCACGCCGCGGCGGTCGTTGAACCCGCCCTCCAGCGCGCTCGACGACGGGTAGTAGCCGGTGCCATCGGAGACGAAGCTATCGACGATTTGCCCCGGAACGGTGGGCACTTCCGACGGAGTAGTCCCATTGACGATGACAAGGTACGCGCCGTGAACCCACCCGGTGTTTCCCCCGGCGGTGACCTCATAGAAGGCATTCTGCGTACGCCCGGTGGCGACGAGACCGCGCCCGGCTGCGAGCACCGTGATGCGCGAATAGTTGGTCCCCGGCCCGGTGCGGAAGTTCACGGCGACGGTCGTCCGAAGGTCGGTCCCAGCCGCGACCGACTCGCCGCGGAGTTCGTCCTGGCTTTCGGAGAGCCCCTCCTCACCGGCCCCTTCGTTCGCGGCGTCGACGGCCGACTCGGAATCGGCGGCGCAACCAACGCTCGCGGCGCCAAGGGAAAGAGCGAACACGACTGCGAGACGGGTCCAGGGGCGCGTGGTCATTGCTGCTGAGAGGAGCATGAGACGTGCCGTCCCGGGAATGGGGATCCGGCGACGAAAACGCAAACAAGTAGGCGTCAGGGGGAACGAACCCTACCTGTGCGCTGGGGTACTCAGCCTCCCCCCTGGTACCGCCGTGATCCAGTATTTCGATCAGTGGAAGGCGTAGAGGAGTGCGAGACCGGCGAGCGGGATCGCAAAGAGGACCGCGAAGGTGATGTTCTGGGCCGCCGACGGGAGTACGTGGGTCGTCGTCATCGGGCGAGCGTAGGTCGGCAACGCAATGCGTCAAGGGGCGACCGCACAATTCCAGGCGTCGCTCCGCTTCCCGCCCGACCGCCGAGGGCGGCTCGGCCGGCGGGAAGATGTGCTATCCGGCGCTTCTGATTTTTCGGAGCCGGTTTGCCGGTCCCCACGCAGGAAGACGCCATGGCGAAGACGACGAAGACGACCGTAAACGCGAAGGCGCCCGACGAAGAGCTCGACGCCGAAGATCGCGAAGCGACGGAAGAGAGCGATTCCGAGAGCGAGGCGACCGACGGCGAAGAAGAGCGCGAGGGAGACGGCGAACCTGCAGAAATTGATGGCGAAATCGTCTCCGAAGGGGACGACGAATTTGCCCTCGAGACCGAAGCCGGCGACGAGCCCCACTCGCGCTTCGACCGCGGAGTGGCGAAGGAGTCGTCGCCGCAGTCGCTCGCGCGCCTCGACGCGATGGCCGCCTACCTCCGCGAAGTCCAACGCCACCCGTTGCTTTCGCCAGAAGCGACCAAAGAGCTCGCGATCCGCTTCCAGGAGACGCAAGACCCCGCCGTCGCCGCCCGCCTCGTCACCGCGAACCTGCGCCTCGTGGTGAAAATCGCCTACGAATACCGGCGCGCGTACAAAAACATCATGGACCTCGTCCAGGAGGGGAACATCGGCCTCATGCAGGCGGTGAAGCGCTACGACCCTTACCGAGGCGTCAAGCTCTCCTCGTACGCGGCCTGGTGGATTCGCGCGTACATTCTCCGGTTCATTCTCAACAATTGGCGTCTCGTCAAACTCGGAACGACGCAGGCTCAACGGAAGCTCTTCTTTAATTTGAGGAAGCAGCGCGCCGAGCTGGAATCCCGAGGAATCGAACCATCCCACGCCGAAATCGCGCGGCGTTTGAACGTTTCCGAAGCGGAAGTTGCGGAGATGGATGTGCGATTGAGTTCTTCGGAAGGCTCCTTGGATGCCCCCGTAGGGGACTCCGATGGCAAGAGCGTTGCTCGAATTGACTTGGTCGCGACGACGAACGCCGGCCCCGAGACGCTTCTCGCAAGCGAAGAACTCCAGACGCTCCTCAAGGGGAAGCTCGCCATTTTCCGGGAGACGCTCCTCGAAAAGAAGAAGGAACTCGCGATCTTCGACGACCGCCTCGTCGCGGAAGACCCCCTCACCCTCCAGGAACTCGGCGACCGCTTTTCGATCTCCCGCGAGCGCGTTCGCCAGCTTGAGCAGCGCCTTACGACGCGCCTCCGCGAGTACCTTCGCACCGAACTCGGCGACGCCACCGAAGTGGACTCCTGAGCGATGCCGCTCTTCCTCGTCGCGACGCCCATCGGAAACCTGAGCGATCTCACTCCGCGCGCCCTCGAAACGCTGCGCACCGTCGACTTCATCCTCGCCGAAGACACGCGACGAACGCGTGCACTTTGCACCCATTTTGGCTTTTCGCGGGAGCTCGTCGCCTACCATCGTCACTCCTCGCCAGAAGAGCGCGACCGCATCGTTGCGCGCCTCGTGGCGGGCGCCGCAGCCGCCTGCGTTTCCGACGCAGGGACGCCTGGCGTCGCCGACCCGGGGGACGACCTGGCGCAGGCGGCCGTCGCGGCAGGAGTGACCGTCACGCCGATTCCCGGGCCGTCGGCGGTCCTTGCTGCCCTCGCCGGGAGCGCCCTGGGCATCGGCGCCGCGTTTCGATTTCTCGGTTTTCCTCCGCGCGAGGGGCCGGCACGCGCGGCGTTTGTGGGGACCGTCGCGGCGACGCCCGAGCCCGTTGTCCTATTCGAATCGCCGAATCGCGTCGAAGAAACGCTCAAAGATCTTGCCTTCGCGATGCCGACACGCCGCGCTTGCGTCGCTCGCGAACTCACGAAAGTTCATGAAGAATTCGTCCGTGGAACGCTAGAGTCATTGGCAGTTTCGCGGGAATGGCTTGGCGAGTGTGTGATTGTACTTGCCCCGCGCGAGGTCGACGAAACAAACGACAATCCTACCGATGAAGTCGTCGACGCACGCATCGATGCCGGCCTCCGCGAAGGGCTGCACGCGAAGACGCTCGCCGAGCGCATCGCCGCCTGGTCGGGGCGGCCGAAACGGGAGGTGTACGAACGGGTCGTGACGCGAAAGAATCAGCGACCGTGACCCGCCCCCTTCCCAACGCCCCCTCCTCGCTCCTCGGCGCCGACGGCAAGCTCCACTACGGCGGCTACCGGGGGACGGTCGCCGACTTCGACCCGGCGGTGGGCATCGGCCGGATCGGTCGCCTCGCACGCAAAAAAGGCTGGATTTACCTCGGAGTAGCGACCGAGCGGCGCTACCTCGGTCTCGCCATCGTGAAGCTTGGCTACGCGACAAGCGCCTTTGCCTACGTGCTCGATCATCTGCATCGTACACTTATTTTCGACCAGAGCGTCGTTGGCCTGCCGACGCAAGCGACGCTGGCAACGACGACCGGGCGCGGCGCCGAGGCGACGTTTCGCGGCCCCCACGCCGACCTATCGATCGCACGGACGACCGACGCGCCGATCTTTCGTGTTTCCGGGCAGTTTGGCCCCCTCGAACTCGACCTCTCCCTTGATGGTACGAGCGCCCCGCCGTCGTTGCTTGCCGTCCACGAAACGCCCGGCTTCCGTGGGGGCCCTTCGCTTTTTTCGGCGACCGAGAAGCGGCTCGCCCTCGACGTTCATGGCACGCTCTCTCTCGCCGGGCGTCGCTTTCAATTGCACGATGCCGTCGGCGGCTACGATTTTTCCTTCGGCTATCCGCCGCGGCACACCCGCTGGAATTGGTCGTTTTTACTCGGAAGATCGGCGGGGCGCCCCTTTGGAGTGAACCTCGTAAAGGGCTTTGTCGGCGCCCCCGAATGCGCCGCCTGGTACGACGGCGGCCTCTACCCGCTCGCCGAAGGGGCCTTTGACTACCAAGCAGAAGCGCCGGAAGCGCCGTGGACTGTGACGAGCGGCAGCGACTTTCACGCCCGCTTTGCCGTCGACGGGATCCATCGGGAAGAGAAGAACTTCGGCGTCTTGAAATCGCGCTTCCTTCAGCCAGTTGGTGCCTTTGAAGGGGCGCTCCAGCTCGCCGGAAAGCGCATTGAATTTGCGAACATGCTCGGCGTCGTCGAAGAACAGGACGTCCTCTGGTAGCCGGCCCGTGTCCGCCAACTACTTAAGAAGACTCGCCAACAGCTGCCAGATGCCCGCTTCGGCAGGGGCCGCTTCTGACGCTTCTATCGTTCGCTGCAGCGGCGGAGCTGTGCGCGGCGCCTGGGGGACTCCTGCCTCGCGCCGCCGACGGAAGGCACGGCTCACCGCCTCGAGTTCGTGGGCGTCAAAGAAGGTTCCGTGCTCCGCGCAGGCATCGACCCGAACATTTGCAGCTTGCACATAGTTCGGGAGCATCGCGAGGGAGCACTCCGGGCACGACAGCTTGGGACCGTGCAAATCGAGGGGTTGCGCCGCTTTGCGCGCCGCATGGGCAAACGCGTCGGCGACGATGGCGCGATCGAGGATGCTGGTAATTCGGCTCGAAAGGGCGTTGTCGGCGAAAATCCCACCGCATTTTCGGCAGCCCTGCGCCTGGGACGCGCCGAGGACGATCGCACTCAGCGGGGCAAAACAGCGGGGGCATGCCCCTTTCGGCAAGGCGCCTTGTCGATACATCGGCGGAAGATACGGCGTTCGTTTTGGCGCGGGGAGGCAGAATCGCAAAATCGCGCGGCGGTGACGTAAGATCGCCACGCGTCGCTCCGTCGCAGAGGGGTAACCGCCCCACTTCCGGAGAATCATCATGAAATCCAACGAAGACGTTCGCTCCTGTTCCTGTTCCTGCGCCTGTTCGTGCGCCAACTGCAGCTGTGAGCCTGGGTGCTGCGGTCGCCCGGCGACGCCGGAAGTCGCCGACGCAGCATGTGCGAGCGACCCCTGCGCCTGCGACCCCTGCACGTGCAACCCCTCCAAATGCCGAGAGAAAAGTGCTGTGACCGGCTGCGGGTGTGCGCGATGAGTGCCGAGGAGCGCCTTGCCGCCCTGCTCACCGCCGATCGGGGGGCGCTCCTCGCTTTTTTGCGCCGCCGCGGCGCGAGCGACGCCGAAGCGGAGGACGTGATCCAGTCCGCATCGCTACGCGCGCTCGAGGCGCTCACGCGGGGGTCAGCCGCAGCGCCCGGCGACCTCCGCGCGTGGCTCTTTGGAATTGTGAAGAATACACATATCGATGCCCACCGCGGCCTGGCCCCCCGCGCCACCGACGGTCGGTCATGCGTTGATGTGGAGACGATCGCGGAGTCACTCCCGACGGAAGCCCTCGAACTATCCCCAGAAATAGGCTGCCAGTGTCTTCAACCCCTTGTGGAGAAGACGCTCTCGCCGGCGACGGCAGCCCTTGTGCGCGCCGTCGACGCCGGGGACAGCAGCGTCTCCGAGGCGGCGCGATCCCTCGGCCTTGGGGCGAACGCCGCCTCGGTTCGCTTGCATCGTGCACGCACAACGCTCCGAGAGGCGCTTGCGAGCAGCTGCGGCCCCTGCTGCGCAACCTACCGCGGCGCAGCGAGTTGCGATTGCGGGACACACGCACACTAAACCGCCTATTTTGCGGTAATTTTTTCGAGTTTCTTCTGGTCAAACCCGAGGACGACCACCCCTTCCAACTCGATGACAGGGATCCCGGGGGACGTAAGCCCCGCCGCGTCGAGAGCGTCTTGCATCGCCTCGGCGCCATCACGCTCCTTTTCGATGTCGCGGTCGATCACCGTGTAGCCATGGCTCGTAAGCCACGCTCCAGCCAAGTGGCACGCCTCGCACCAGTCGGCGCCGTAGACAATGGCTCGCTTCTCCCCCGCCTGCGTGTGCACGAAGGCGGCCGGTTTGACTGCCTTCGCCGCCGGCGTCTCCCGCTTGCTGCAGGCGATCCCCGCGAGCAGAACGGCCGCAATCGGCAGAAGTTTCAGGATTTTCTTCATCAGGCAAGTTCCTCGGCGAGCGTTGCCCACTCCTCTAGGAGCTGCTCGACGCGGGCGGCAAGCGCCTGCTCCTCTTTCGCCATTGTCGCGACCTTGGCCCAGTCGCCCCCCGGGTCCTGCTTGAGGTCCTCGCGGAGTGTCGCGAGCTGGGCTTCACCGCTCTCGACGAGCTGTTCGACCTCCTTCAAACGCCGTTGTTTCTTTTCGCGATCGCGCGACTTCGCCTTATTGTCTTCGTAGTTCCCCGTCGGCTTGGCCTTGTCGGAGGGGGGCGCTAGCGACTTTCGCTTCGCCTTTTCGAGGGCGGCCCGCTCTTCGGCGGCGCGCGCTTCCGCTTCTGCTTTCTGGCGCTCTTTCGTCGCGACAAAGTCGGCATAGCCGCCCGGGAAAATATCGACGTGGCCATCGCGGACGATCACGAGGCGCGTCGTCACCGTCTCCAAAAAACGGCGATCGTGACTCACGAGTAGGACGGTTCCGTCGAAACCGACCAGCGCTTCTTCAAGGATTTCTGCGGCCGGGATATCGAGATGGTTCGTCGGCTCGTCGAGGAAGAGCAGGTTCTTCGGCTCAAGAAGCATCTTTGCGAGGGCGAGACGGGAGCGCTCGCCGCCGGAGAAACCGGCCGTCGAACGGAGCGCGTCGTCCCCCCAAAAACGGAATCGGGCGAGGTATTCACGCGCCTTCTCCGGGGTAAAGTCGCCGCGGACGCTCCGCACCTCCTCGACGGCCGTTCGTGCCGTATTGATCTCCCCAAGGTGTTGATCGAAATAACCTTCCTGAAGGTTGGTTCCGCGTTTGACGGCGCCGAGATCTTCCGAATGACCGCGACCGGCAAGCAGCTTAAGGAGCGTCGACTTCCCTGCCCCGTTCGGGCCGACAATGCCGATGCGCTCGCCGCGGCGAATGAGGAGATCGACCCCAGAAAAGAGGGGGCGCCCCCCACGCGCTGCCGCGAGGCCGTTCGCCTCAAGGACGATGTCGCCGCTCCGCGCCGCGGGGACGAAACGGAAAGCGACCCGCTCCGCCTTGTTCCAGACGTCTTCCGGCCCATCGATCCGATCGAGCTTCTCGAGCATCTTTCGACGGCCCTGGGCCATCTTCGTCTTTTGGCCGGCGATGTTTCGACGAATGAAATCTTCCGTCTTGGCGACAAAGGCGTCCTGGCGCTCTTTCATCGCCTCTTCGCGGGCAAGGTCCTCTTCGCGGGCCTCAATGTAGTCGCTGTAGGCGAGCGGATAGCTTCGCAAACCGCGCGTGCCGAGCTCGAACGTGTGGTTCGTCGTCGCGTCGAGAAAGGCACGGTCGTGACTCACGAGAAGCACGGCCCCTTTGAAGCCCTTCAAATACCCTTCCAGCCACCCGATCGTGTCGAGATCGAGGTGATTCGTCGGCTCGTCGAGGAGGAGAAAGTCGGGCTCCTGGGCGAGGATCGTCCCGAGAGACAAGCGTCCGCGCTCGCCACCGGAGAGACTGGCAACCGGGCGTGCGAGGTCGGCGTCGGAGAAGCCCAATTGAAGCGCGATCGAAGCGACTTTGTGTTCGAGGGAGTCCCCCCCTTCAATGATCCATTGATCGTGGAGGCGAGCGAGCCGATTTAGGCTCTCCTCGGCGCCGTCGTGCGCGGCGTGTTGGGCCGCCTCGAGGGCGTCCCGAAGGGCAACGATCTTTCCGAATCCACTAAGAAAAGCTCCGAGGACGTCGCCAATCGGCTTCACTTCGTGGGACTGGCGGTAGTAGCCAATCTTTGCCTCCTTCCGGATCACGACCGTCCCCTCCTCGGGCTCGATCTCCTTCATGATGCAACGGAGAAGTGTCGACTTTCCCGCCCCATTCGGAGCAACGAGCGACGCGCGTTCGCCGGCGGCAAGCGAGAAGGTGACGTCGCGAAAGAGCGTTCCGCCCGCGAAGCCGTAGCGGAGGTTGGCGACCTGAAGAATCGTCATAGCGCGCGCGAACTAGCAGGCTACGGCGCCGGTGCGCGCCGGATTTTCACGAGGTCTTTTCGCGGGGGCGGCGGCGGCTCGGCGGCGTCGAGCGGCTCCTCGACGAGCGAAAATCGGCCGTTGTCGAAGGGGAGCCCGGGCGCGCGCTCCGCGGGGACGAGGCGCTCGCGGAGGCCACGCGCGGCGAGGGAGCGCGCGCGGAACGAGCAGTACGGGTTGTTCCCACGGCGGCCCAAGATCGACTCCGCGGTAAAGCTGCAGCCCCCCTGGCAGACCTCTCCAAAGGGGCACGTCCCACAAAAGCCCCAAAGTTCGTCGACGCGATCGCGGCGCGTGAACCCGAGGATCGGGGCATCGTCCCAGACGGCGCGCACGCTTGCATCATGCACGTTTCCGCCCACGTACTTTTCCGTCTGCAGCGACGGGCATCCTTTGATGGCGCCGTCGCTCTCAATGCCCATAAGAAAGCGCCCAGCAAAGCAGCCTCGAAAGTGATCCTGCTTCCCCGCTGGGCTTCGGAGGAGTCCCTCTTCGGGGCCAAAATAGCCGAGATTGTTGCCAAGGAGCATGACGATGCCGTCCTCGTTGGCGCGCGTTTTTACGGCAGCGAGCCGAGGCATCATTTCGAGGTAGTCGTAGGGCTGTAAGAGCATATCGGCGCGATCGGCAGCACGACCGAGCGGCGCAGTCACTTGCACCTGCCATCCGCGAACCAGCGTCTGACCGTGCTCGTCGCGCTCCGAGAGTATTTCGTAGAGTGCTTCGAGATCAGGAAGATTAAAGCGATTGAAATTCGTATTCACCGTCACGGCGACGCCCGCTTCGCGGAGATGGCGAAGGGCGCCTTTTGCTGCAAGAAAGCTCCCTTTTGAGGCTCGCATCCGGTCGTGGGTCGGTTCGGTGCCGTCGAGGCTCACCGAGACGCTGAAAAAACCGGCGGAAGCCATTTCTTTCGCGCGGACTGCATCGATATTTCGTCCTCCCGTCGTCATTGTCGCGCGCATTCCAGCGTCGGAAATCGCGCGCGCAATCGTGAGAAAACCTGGATGGAGGTACGCTTCGCCGCCGATGAGTGCGATCTCTTCGGTCCCCAAGTCCTTCAATTGGTCGACGACCAATAATGCCTTTTCAGTGGAGATCTCCCGTTCACGCGCCTCGCCCGCGCGTGAGCCGCAGTGCGTGCACGGCTGGTCGCAGGCCAGGGTGAGCTCCCAGACGACATAAATCGGACGCGGGGCGAGCTCGGAAACGGGAAGACGGCGTTTGATTGAGGACATCGGTAGGAAAACGAGTCAAGCTCGTCCTTCTTACGCGCGCAACGCGGATGGCCCGATCGGCCATCGATTTGCACCACCTCAACGAAAGGATACGCGATGAAAGCCCTTGGAATATGTGCACAGTGCAGCGGATTTCTCCCCGCGATTTCCGTGAAATGCCCCCACTGCGGCCACGTTGCGCCGCTACGGGCCCTCGGCAGTGCCGCCGCCGCGCTTGCAACGATGGGGGCGTTTTCGTCGACGCTGATGGCCTGCTACGGCGCCGGATGCGTCGATTCTTCCAGCGATTGCTACGGCACCTACGACGCGGGGCGGACGACCGCCGATGCGGCGGTGCAGCCCGATACGGGCGCTAGCGACGCGGGCACTAGCGACGCCGGGGCCGAAGACGCAGCGACGACCGACGCGAAGGCCAGCGACGCGGAAACGGACGCCGACACGCCCGACGCACCCTGAATTTCCGGATGTGGTCTTGACTGTAAGGCCCCGCTGCTGATGGCGTTGGAGACCCATGAAACAGCTCTCCTCGTGCGCCGCCTGCAGCGGCTTCCTCCCGAGTATTTCCCGTACCTGCCCCCACTGCGGAGCGACCGGAAGCATCGTCGGCCGCCTCGGCGGTGTCGCCGCGACCCTCGCGACCGCCGCCGCTTTTTCGTCGACGCTCATGGCCTGCTACGGGCCGATGCCGGCCCACCAGCAGGCTCCAGACCCGAAGCCGACCGCCTCCGCGAACGGCGATCTTCCGCCTAGCGAGCAGCCACCCACGAACAAGTAACGTTCCCACCTGGACGACGCGGAGAGCCCGGAAGAAATTCCGGGCTCTCCGCGTTTGTTTACCGACTTGCGAAGAGGGCCGCCAGGCGCCGATCGGTCTCTTCGAGAGAACTCGCTTCTTCCAAGGGTTGCGCAAGGAATTCGGCAAAGTGGGGCGTCAGTTGGAGCGCGCGTTCAAGCTCGACGTCGCTCCCACGAACGTAGGCACCGAGGGCAACAAGCTCTCTTTTTTCCAAGCGAAGAGACTCAAGACGACGGAACGCCTGGGCGCACTGATGCACCTCTGGTGGCGCCACCTTCGAGGCCAAGCGCGACAGCGAGACGACCGGATCAATCGCAGGAAACTGCCCCCGCTCGGCACGAGTCCGGTCGAGCACAATGTGGCCATCGAGGAGACCGCGCACTTCATCGGCGACCGGTTCGTCGAGGTCGCCCCCCTCGAGAAGAACCGTGTAGAATGCAGTAATTGAGCCGCCGCGCTCGCCAGTCCCCGCCCGCTCCACGAGACGAGGCAGCAGGGAAAACGCGCTCGGCGGATAGCCCCTTCGGGCCGGCGGTTCCCCCGCCGAAAGACCAATTTCGCGGGCCGCCCGACAGACGCGCGTGAGGGAATCGACGAGGAGGAGTACGTCGGCGCCGTCGTCGCGAAACGCCTCGGCGACGCTCGTCGCGACGTCGACGGCGGAAAGCCGTTCCGGGGCGGAAGCATCACTGGTCGCGCAGACGACGACCGAGCGTGCACGCCCGGCGTCGCCGAGCGAATCTCGCAGAAAATCGCCT
>JAAFHJ010000690.1 GCA_013298325.1 Myxococcales bacterium
ATGATCGCCGTCGGCCTTCGTCGCCTCGTACGTGACCGGCGACGTGCCGATTTTCACGCCGTCGAGGGTCACTTCGGCCCCCTCGGGGGTCGTCTGAACGGTGAGCTTAATCTTCGCGGCCGGCGCCGGAACTGCCGGAACAACAGCACTTTTGGGCGTCTCGGCGGCGGTCGTCCCGGTTGGGGCGGTCGGCGTACCTGGTTTGGGGCCGCGGATGCCGAAGTATACCGCACAGCCAAGCGCGACTGCCGCGACGACGCCGAGCACCGGCACAAGCGCGCGGCGGGGATCGGCGGGCGGAGGCGCCGCGAGGGTCGGGTCGAGAACGGCGGGGGCAGCCTCGCGGATGCGACCGTCTCGGCGCGAGCGGGGGCCCGAGGGGGGGCCTTCCGGTTCCCGGCGCGACTTCGGTTTGTGCATCGATTGCGGCGCTTCCGCCTCGTGCTCGACGACGAGCGTGAACTCCTCATCGCCGCGGTCGGAGGCATCGAGGGCGGAGAGCTGGCCGTCGATCACGTCTTTGCGACGGAGGCGGTCGGCGGCGAAAATCTCGGCGAGGACGCGGCCGACGTCGTCGGAGGAGGGCTGGTCGGGGAGCTCCCGCATCAACGCGACAAGCTCGTCGCGGAACGTCGCCGCCGTTTCGTAGCGGCCTTCGATGTCGTAGGACATCGCCTTCGCGCAGATCGCATCGATACGTGCCGTAAGGCCACGTGCCACAGCGCCGGTCGGCGGAATTTCTCCACGTTCTGCGAGCTTCTGGAGGATCTGCGTGTTGGGAACCCCCTTCCAACGGCGCGTCCCCGCGGCCGCCTCCCAGAGCATGACGCCGATGGCGTAGAGGTCGGTCCGTCGGTCGATCGGGTCGCCGAAGGCCTGCTCCGGCGCCATGTAGGTCACCTTCCCCTTGATGACCCCGGTACGCGTTTCGACGGCTGAATTCGCCGCCTTCGCGATCCCGAAGTCGACGAGCTTGATGCGACCGTCGTAGGTGAGCATCACGTTGTGGGGCGTCACGTCGCGGTGGACCAGGTTGAGTTGGGAACCGTCGAAGTCGGTCAGCTCGTGGGCATGTTGGAGGCCGGCGAGCACGTCGATGATCACGCGCAAGTAATGAGCAAAGCTGAATTTTCCGGAGAAGCCGATCTTCGTAAGGACCGCTTGAAGCGACGGGCCGTCGAGGTACTCCATCGCCAAGAAGTACTGACCACCCGCCTCTGCGACCTCAAACGTGTTGACGACATTCGGGTGAGAGAGCCGCGCAGCGAGCCGAGCCTCCTCGAGAAACATCTCGACGAGATCGGTGTCATTCCCCATGTCGGAACGGAGTTGTTTTACGACGACGAGCTTCTTCACGCTCGCTGCTTGGCGCTGGACGGCCAGGTAGACCGTCGCCATCCCGCCGCGCCCTAATTCGGCAATAAGCTTATATTTACCTGCGAGTTCCGTCGGGTCTTCGACCATCGGTTGCCGGGCTTGCGAACGAGGTGCGTCGGGGGTTGCCATTCGGAATCGGATGCTTTCTCATTCGGCGGTCGCGAAGCCGCGTGGGGGGCACGGAGACGAAATCTCAAAGGCCATGCTTCCGCATGAGCCGATAAATGTGTGTGCGATCGACGTCTGCCTCTTTCGCGGCGGCGACGACGTTTCGCTGGTGGCGTTCTAGGAGGCGCCGGAGATACTCGCGCTCACCTACTTGAATCCATTGGTCGCGGAACGACTTGAAATCCTGACGATAAATGGCGTCGTTCGGTCCAGCGTCGCGCGGCGCGGAGGCAAACCGGTCGGGCTCAATACCCGGGACCGTCGGTGGGCTCTCGGAATTCGGCACGCCCTGCTGGTCGAGGGCCTCCCAACTGGCATTTGCCGTGGCTCCACTTACGCCACCGTAGCCACGCCCGAGGAGGTCGCTCGGGATTGGCGCCGAGGGCGGCACCGAACCAGGACTTAGGTCGGGGTACGAGGCGTAAGGGTCCGGGGCCGACCACGGATCGGTCACGGCGCGGAATTCGCCGGTTCCGTGGAGGTCCCGCTGGGAGGCATCTGCACGGTCAAGATCTCGGAAAGACGCGCGTTCGCGGTCGCGCCAAGGGGCCTCGCGACCCGAGAAATCGCTCGTCGGCGTCGGTCGCGCATAGGGCCGCGGCAGGTCGTGGAAGGAGGGCGGCGGCGGTGGCATCGTCCGCGGGTCCATCGAGGACGCACTCGACGCGGGACCGGCGAGGGCAAGAGCGCCTTCGGCACCTAGAGCGCGGGCGCGCTCGACGAAGTTCCGAAGTTCACGGACGTTTCCACGCCAGGGGCGGCGGGTAATTTCTTCAATTAATGCTGGGGGAAGGCTGCCTCCCCCGCTCTGGGCCACAAAGTGCTCCACGAGCCCTTCGATGTCTTCGCGGCGATCGCGAAGGGAAGGCACATTGACCGGGAGGACGGCGAGGCGGAAATAGAGGTCTTCGCGGAAGCGCCCCTGGCCGACCATCGCCAAGAGATCGCGGTGCGTCGCCGAAACAAACCGAACGTCGACGGCACGGTGGGACGATTCGCCGATTCGCCGCACCGTCCGTTGTTCCAAAACACGTAGCAACTTCGGCTGCATGGAAATCGGGAGCTCACCGATTTCATCGAGAAATACCGTTCCCCCGTCGGCCGCTTCAATCGCGCCTGCGCGGGCCGAAACCGCTCCTGTGAAAGCCCCTTTGGTGTGGCCAAA
>JAAFHJ010000691.1 GCA_013298325.1 Myxococcales bacterium
AAAGGGGTCTTCGACTACCCGGTCGCCGCCAAGGCCGGCGGCAGCCTCGCACGCACACGCCGCGTCGACGACCTCGCCGGGTCGGCCACGCCCTGGTTCGTCTACGGCGGGGCGAACTCGGTCGGCGGGCAGACGCTCGTCGGCATCCCGCGCGTCGCCCAACTCCGCAAGACGGTTTCCGATTCGGCGGTGTGGCCCTTCGAAGCCGACGCCGAAAAGGCGCGCGTCGTCTTCGCCGAAATCTACCCGTCGCTCTTCTACACGCGCGTGCGTGGGCGCGGCCCGGCCCGCATCCACGACCGCGAGCAGGTCGCCGAGACGGCGGTCGCCCTCGCCGGCCTCGATGCCAATGGCGAGCTCACCGCGCTCTTCGCCGCGCCGACCGCAGAAGCGCGCGTCGAAGAGGGCTGGATCCTCGGCGTGCGCTGAGCGCTTAACGGGCCGATTCAACCGGCTTTCTCGTCCCGGAGCCGCTCAAATTCCTGTTGAAGAATCGCCATGTCGGCGTCGGAGAGCTCCTCCAGGGCGAGGAGCTTGTTCCGGGCGCCCGCTTGCGCGCGAATCAGCTCGTCGAGCTTCAAATGGATCGCGTGGCTGTCCCGGTTTTGGGTGTTCTGGATGAGAAACACCATCAAGAACGTGACGATCGTCGTCGTCGTGTTGATCACGAGCTGCCAGGTATCCGAGTAGTGAAAAATCGGTCCGGTGATCAGCCAGCCGACGATGAGCAGCGTCGCGGCGAGGAACGAATTGGCATGGCCGACGATGGATGAAGTCCGCTGAGCGACGCGACGAAACGTTTCCTGCATGGGCGGGACCGTAGTCGGAAACCCCCGAACAAAAGAAAGAAACCCCGGTTCCGAGGATCCGGGGCTTCTTTAGGGGCTCACTTCTTCGCCGGGGAGGCGGCGGCGG
Organism: Myxococcales bacterium; assembly: GCA_013298325.1. Lineage (GTDB taxonomy): Bacteria > Myxococcota_A > Polyangia > Polyangiales > Polyangiaceae > JAAFHJ01. The sequence continues at coordinate 916 of JAAFHJ010000691.1, forward strand.
CCTGGGCCTGCTTCTCGCGCCACTGGGCGAGTTGCTTGGTGCGGCGGGCCTTCTGCTTGTAACGACGGGGGGAGTCTTGCGCGGTGGACATGGCGGTGCGCAATACACCAATTTCGCGGCGGCCACCACCGAAGAGTTTGCTCTTTTGCCCGCCCCTCAGAAGGACAATTCGTCGGGCATACCGCCCGAGTCTTCCAGGGCGGCGATCCAGTCTTCGATCTTCGTCGCCGCCGGCTGCCCCCACGGAAGGTGGGAGAAACGGAGGAGCAAGTGAGGCGTGTGATCGCCGCATTTGTTTCGGTCGGCGAAGGCGTTCCTCGCGAAGTCGAGCTCGGCCGCCGCCTCGACCCAGCGCTGGTGGGTCTGGAAGAACCAGGCGCGCGTAAGGTGGCGGTGCTGGCGGGGCTCCGCTTCGTCGAGTTGGATGGCGTCGCACTCGGCGACGAGGCGCCCGGCGTCTTCGTCTTCGCGGGCGAGGGCGATCTGCGTGTGGAGGAGGCGCGTCTCGAGATCGCCCCACGGATCGCGGAGTTTCTCGAAAATACGGGCAGCTACCGTCGCGTGGAGGGTGGCGCCGGCGTGATCGTCGAGGTCGAAGGCGACCATCGCGAGGAGGCGCTCGCAGGCCGCCTCGCCGCGCGGATTGACGAGCTCCCGGAAGGCGGAGCGGGCCGCGAGCGATCGGGTCCGGGCGAGTTCGAGCTTCATGGCGCGGTGATCGGCGTGCCCGAGGACGACGTCGCACTGGGCGATGCCGAGCCGGTAGCCGATGGCGTCGAAGGCGTGGCGCGCTTCAACGAGGAGCGCCTGGGCCTTTTTGGCGTTGCCGTCGCTCGTTTCGATCATCGCGAGCAGAATCAGCGCTTGGGCGCGGCCGAGGTCGTCGTGGACCTCCTGACAGAGGACGCGGGCGTCGGTGAGGATCGCCTGCGCGCGGCCGTGTTCGCCGAGGAGGTAGTCGATTTCCCCAAGGACAACGTTGGCTTGCGCGCGACCTCGGGTATCTCGGATCGCGACGAAGCGGGCGAGCGCCTCTTCGACGAGGATGCGCCCCTGGGCGGGGTGCCCCATGTCTGAAGCGAGGTGGCCGAGGAGCCGGAGGGTGTGGGCCTCCCGGCGGGGATCGCCGAGTTCGGCAAAGGCCATGCGCGCCGTCTGGGCGTGGGTCTTTGCGTCTTCGAGCTTGCCGGTGTGGCGGAGCGCTTCCGCGCGCCAGTAGCTGTACTCGGCGGCGGTCGCCCCGCGGACGCGCCCTTCCAAGAGGGCGAGATCCTTGAGGGTTGCCGTGGTGTCGCGGCCGCGGGCCCAGGCCCCTTCGATGAACCGGAACAGGAGCTGGGCGGCGACGTCGTCGTCCCCGGCACGGAGGAGGTTCATCACGCGGTGCTTCATCACGCGGCGCGAACCGACCATCGGGTGGAGCCCGAGGGCGTTCGCCGCCATGCGGAAGATCGACGGGGCGTCTTCCCGTTCGTGGAGACGCGCAAGGAGATGCTCCTGGAGGAGCGCGTGGGCCCAACGGAACTGGTCGGAGCCGTTCGCGAGGAGGATTTGCGCGCGGGTGAGCGCGACGAGCCCTTCCCGGGGATCCATGCCGACCGCCTGGCAGAGCGCCTTGAGGACGACGCCGCGGATGTCGTCGCCGAGGGCGGCGGCGGCGTAGGCGGCGAGGCGGAGCTTCACCGGGACGGCGAGGAGGCGTTCGTCCCAGAGTTCGGCGGTCGTGATGGCGCGCCCCTGGAGCGCTTCGGCGGGCACTTTGTAGCGCCCCCCTTCCATCTTCAGGTAGCCG
>JAAFHJ010000692.1 GCA_013298325.1 Myxococcales bacterium
GTGACCGCGATCGGCTGTGCCCCCGGCCCCATCGGGCCGAGATCGACCGCCGCAAGCCCCGTCTTGGGCACGGGGGCGTCGCCGCGGTTTCGGGCATCGCCGAGGCCGAGCGCCCCGTTGTTGTTTCTCCCCCAGCAGACGACGGCCCGCCCGCCTGTGCGATCGACAATCGCGCAGCTCGATCCGAGGCCGCTGCTCAACGCGACCGCCGGGCCGCCGAGGGGGACGTTTTGACCGGGCCGCGTCGTTGCGACGGTATTTCCGAGGCCGAGCTGCCCTTCGTCGTTCGCCCCCCAACAGGTCACCGCCCCGCCGACGAGGAGCGCGCAGGTGAATTCATCGCCGGCGCTGATCGAAACGACTGAACTTCCTTGCGGAAAAGGGACGAGTTCGGCGACGGGGGCGAGCTCGGTCCAGCAGGCGACCTTCCCATTTTCGAGGAGCGCGCAGCGGTGGCTCCGCCCGACGGTGACCGCGATCGGCGGGCTGGCAAAGGGGAGCGCGATCTCGTGGGGCGCGCGCGGCGAGAGGGGACCGGTCGTATTCCAGGCAGTCGCGGGGCGGGGACGGCCCCCCCAACAGACGACGCGGGCGTCTCCGGCGCTGCCAGGCACGGATGCAACCGCCAACGGCGGTGAGGAAACGGCGAGCACAGACGCTGGTGCTCGTCCGCCCGGAACCGCCAACGGCGGTGAGGAAACGGCGAGCACAGACGCAACGATCGCGCAGCTTTCGCTACCGTCGCCGAGGCTCATCGCGTGCACGGGGAGCGGCGCGAGCGATTTGCGCGGCGGCGACGGGACCGGGGGCGCTTCGGCAACCACCACGGTCGGCGCGGCAGCTTCTCGCGGCTTCCGCGGCGCCGCAACCGACGGCGCGCAGGCAAAAAGCAGCGACGCGAGCGCAACCGGAAGCCTACGGATCATCGCTGCACGGTGCGCCTGCTGCTGGAAAAAGAAAAGCCCCGAAGTCCGGAGACTTCGAGGCTCATGAAGCCGAGACCGTGATCGATTCTCAGGGCTTCGAGGTGTCCTTGAGGAGATCGGCCGGCGGGAGATCGCCGGTGAGCGTCTTCAAGAAGGCGAGGAGCTTCGCCTCCTCTTCCGGCGTGAGCTTCACGTGGTTTTTGAAGGCTTTGTCGAGGGTTCCGACGCCGCCATCGCCGCCCCCCTCGTTGTAGAGGGCGAGGACGTCTTCGAGGGTCGCCGACGAGCCGTTGTGGAAGTAGGGGCCGGTCTGGTCGATCTCGCGGAGGTGTTTCGTGCGGAACATCCCCATGTTGGCCGTGTTGTCGAACTTCGGCTGGCCGTTCGCGTCGAGACCGGCGGCGAAGTCGGTCTGGGTGGCGATCTTGGTGGCGCCCGCCGCCTGGTTGTCGCTCCACTTGCCGCTGCCGAGGAAGGCGTTCGTGATCGCCTTGACGATCGTGTCTGCGCGCCCGTTGTCGACGATGCCGCCGCGGCTCGGGACGCCGATGTTGTGGGTTTTGCTATCCGAAAACAGCGGACCCGAGTGGCAGTTCACGCAGTAGGCCTTGCCGACGAAGAGCTCATAGCCCTGGATCGCCGCCGGGCTGATCGCCTTGTCGTCGCCAGCGACGAACTTATCCCAGGGGGCGTTGCGGCTGATCAGCTTGCGCTCGTAGGCTTCGATCGCCTTGGCCCAATTGACGTAAACCCGCGTAATAATGTCTTTGTCGGCGGCGGAGAGGGCATCGTAGGCGGCCGCCCCCGGCTTGCCGGTCGCCGGGAAGGCGTTCGGATCGGCCGGATCGAAGCGACTGTCGAGGGGGCCGAATTCGGCGGCGAAGACCGCTTCGTACTCCGCCTTGTACTTCGTATAAATGTTGTGGGTGATGCGGAGGCGGTCCGAGCCCTGCTGGAGGTTGTTCTCGCCGGCGAGAGCCGCCTGCTGCCAGAGGGAGTCCGAGCGGCCATCCCAGTAGAACCACTCGTAAAAGGCGGCGTTCACGATCGGGGTCGTGTTGCGCGTCGTCCAGCTCGTTCCGAGGGAGAGGGCGTTCGGGAAGGAGCGCGTGTCCGAGCCCCAGGCCTCCACGTGGCAGCTCGCGCAGGAGACTTTGCCGGTCTCCCCCGCCTTGCCGAGGTCGTTCGGCGTCTGGAGGATCGGACCGGCGATCCCCTTCTCGTAATAGAACATCTGGCCGAGGGTCGCTGCCGCCGGCAAATCTGCGTATTTGTTGGTCGGGTTGGCGGGGAGCGGCGGGAGCGGCGACTGGCTCTTCGCGAGGACCTGCTCCTGAATCGTCAACGACGCAAACCCGGACGGCCCGGCGTCGGCGGGGCCCGAGTCGGTAGCGGTGACGTCGGCTTGCGTGTCGGGGACGCCCGAGTCGGCGACCGGCTGCGCCGGGTCATCCGAGCTGCAGGCAACGATGGTCGCCGCCGAGGCACATGCGGCGAGCAAGATCGACGAGGCGAGCGAAAAACGTGAGTACTTCATGGGGGCAGTCTCCGGGGTCGTGGGACGCGAGCGAGCGGGCAAAACGGGGCTGATCGCGAACCTGGGCCGTAGGTTCACGTACGTTGGTGTAGGCTACCGATCGGTCGCCCGTGAGGCGCCGAGGGTCCGAGCTAGTTGCAGGTCGCGCTGTCGTCGGCGGTGTGGGGACAGTGGACGTCGGCCGCCTTCGGGGTCGTCGGGTCGTAGGCCGACTGGAGGTGGTAGAGGCGGCAGTTCAGGGTG
>JAAFHJ010000693.1 GCA_013298325.1 Myxococcales bacterium
CCGCGCAGCTGCTCAGGGCAGTTTCGCCGAGAGGAATGCTTTCAATTTCACGAGCGTCTTCGGCTGCTTGGTGAAGCTCGGGATCTCGTAGGCGGCCGACCAAGCGGCGACCTCGGTCAGAAATTCGGCGCGCATCGCGGCGTCATCGAGGACGTCGTCGACGGTCCGCCCGCGGGCTTCGCTCCGGCGGAGCCCCTGGACGTAGTTCTCAAGGCGGACGTGATCGGCCTCGAGAAACGAAGCAATATCTGCTGCTTCCCCCGCGAGGCGCGCGAGGTCGCCGCCGCTCCCCCCGGCGTCGACGGCGAGCTTCGCGGCGACGCGGACGACAAAGGCATCATCGAGGAACCCGATGTCGTCGATGCCGTCCGGAATGAGATCGACCGATTTGAACACGTAGTTCAGCGCGGAAATCACGCGGGCGCGGGCGTCACGGGGGAGGTCGCTCTCGACCAATTGGGCGAGGGCGGCGGCGTCCGTGCCGAGCGTGCCGAGGTAGTCGGCGTAGAGGTCGAGGTAGCGTTCGAGGGCGGCAACGTCGGTCATTGGGGGAATTTCCGGGGGCGGGAGGGCGGGGCGGGACCGAAACGACGACGGATCAGCCGCTCTTCGGGCCGTCCATCTTGGAGGGGGCCGGGGTGCCACCGCCGAGGAGGCTCGACATAAGTTCCTGAAGAAGATCGCGAACTTCGACCTTTGCCTTCAGATGAGCGACGAGCGCGCTGGTGACGTCGCTGAAGGCCCGCTCGTAGGTAATCCCCTCCCGGGAGCGGACAGCGACCTTTTCGCGTCCCGCGGCGAGATCCTCTTCGAGGGCCTCGGCGTAGCGGGCGAGCTGGGCACGCAACTCTTCGATTTGACGACGCAAATCTTTGGCCTGTGCGTCCCGGGCGAGCGCCTTTTGCTCCCGCTCCGCATACTCGCGGCGCTTGGCGTCGAGGAGGGCGAGCGCCGCCCCGGCACGCTCGTAGACCGGGCGGAGCTGGGCCGAGGTGTAGTTCTGCATCGAGGCCTGATCGGCCGCCTGCTTGGCGGCGATCGCGTTCCGCTCGGCGGCCCCCGCCTGCTCGCGGATCTTGGCTGCCTCCGCCTGATCGGCGGCGACATCGCGAAGAACCCGGGACTCTTCCTGAGCCAATTCCTCGACTTTACGACCGATTTCCGCACGGAGCGCGCGCCCACGGCGCTCAAGGCTCTCGAGCTTCCGGGAGTGGCTGGCGACTTCGCCTTCGAGCTTCGACGCCTTTGCGGCCAGGTCCCAGGACTGGCCGAGCGCCTGGGAAACGTCCGGCGGGACGGCGCCGTTCGGGTAAGCCCGGCTCACCATTCGCGAAAAGAGCGACGCGCGGTTCGCCCACTCAATGACGCCCGGCGATTCCGGCGGCGGCGGCGGCGGCGGCGGCGCGTTTTCGCCGAGGGCCGAGACCTCCCAAGGGGCGCTCGGGAGGCTGCGCTGGAGCGTCTTCAGCTCCTCGTGCATATGGTGGGCGTCCTGGTACCGCTTGCGACGGTCCTTCTCCAGGAGCTTCATGACCATCGCCTCGGCGGCCGGAAGCACGTCCGGCTTGATGGCCGAGGGGCGCGGCGGCGGCGCCGAACGCTGCATTTCGAGGAGCGTCTCGCGATCGCTCGAACGGAACGGGAGCTGGCCGGTGAGCATTTCGAAGAAGAGCACGCCGAGCGCGTAGAGATCGCTCTGGGGGCCGGCCTCTTCGCCACGCGCCTGCTCGGGCGACATGTATTCGGGGGTGCCAAAGACGGCCCCCTTCGGCGCGAGGCGCGGGTCCATCGCGAGGTGGGCGAGCCCGAAATCGAGAATCTTTACGAAGTCTTTGCGGCCCCCCTTCGACGTGAGGAGGATGTTGTCGCTCTTCAAGTCGCGGTGGATGACGCCGAGGTCGTGGGCGCGCGCGAGGGCGGCGCACATCTGCTCGAGGATGTCGACGCTACGGCCGAGGAGCATCGGCCCCTTCGCGAGCTCCGAGGAGAGCGCGGTGCCGACGAGGTACTCCATCACCAGATAGAGTTCGCCTTCTTCGGTCTCCCCGATGTCATGGATATCAATGATATGCGCATGATCGACGCGGTTTGCGGCGCGGGCCTCGCGGAGCATCCAGGCGCGGAGGTGGGTTTCGCCGCGCAGATCGGGGCGGATCAGCTTGAGGGCGACGACGCGATCGATGAGCACGTGACGGGCGCGATAGACGACCCCCATCCCGCCTTCACCGGCGCGCGCTTCGAGCTTGTAGCGCCCGGCGACGATGCGATTGAGCATCGGGTCGGTCTGTTTCGTGGTCCGCGCCGGACTGTTCATGCGCTCTTTCCTTCGTCTCTCTCTGGGTCAGGTTCCGAGGGCTACCCGGCACGGGCCCCGGCAATTTACGCCGATGGGGCTCGTGTCGAAGTCGCCGGTGCTCGCGCTGGGCACGTAGGCAGTTCGCGATGGTACGACGATTCGCGCATTCGTGAAAAGACCGCGATTACCGCTTCGTACAACCTTTCGGAGCCGATCCGGGAACGGCCGCAAAAAACGGCCTCCGTTCCCGGGCCCGTCCGGAGTCGCTTGCGAGTCGTCCACCGGGGTCCTATCGTCTGTTGACGATGAATCAACCCGAAGGCGCCTGCTGCCCACCTGCGGATCCCCTTGCGCACGCGCCCGATCTTCGCCCCGTCGAGGGGGCCGAAGCGGACGACGAAC
>JAAFHJ010000694.1 GCA_013298325.1 Myxococcales bacterium
GGGGAGCGGCTTCTGCGCGTCGGCAGAAAGCACTGTTTCTTGAAGGAGTTCCCACTCGGAGGGATCGAAGATCCCACGGACGAGCGGCTCTTGCGGGTAGCCAGGCGCCGGCTGACCGCTCAGGCGCGCAAGGGCGTAGTCGGCGCGGTAGAGAAGGCGCGTCGGCGTCGGGTTGGCTTCCAGGGCAAGTATCTGCATCGTCCACGTATCGACGAAGACGTAGGCCGGGAGCTGGGCGGGGGCGATCTCAAGCCCGGCAAGGGGCCCCAGCTCGTTCGCTCCGGCAGGAACGTCCGCAAAGACGGGAACGCCTGGAATTTCGCCGGCAAGGCGTGCCGCGTCCTCGGCCGTGGCGGCGTGGTTGTCCCGGTCCGTGAGGAGCACGTCGACAACGCGGAGCGTGCTTGCGCGCGCTGCAAGCACCTCCTTCCGACGCTGAAAGCGGTAGGGGCCCGACCACGGGGCGCCAACGCGCAGAACGAGGAGCCGCGGCGCGCCGCAATCCCTCAAACTTCCCAGAGAAGTCGCTCCACCGCCAGAACGGAGCGAGACGTCAGAAAGGCGATCGCCGACAGAAAAACCGTAGGGCCCCGCAGGAAACGCTGGCGAACAGGACACTTCCGCGGTCGCGTCGGCGCCGCCATCGGTCCCCCCCACCGGCGACGCGCCCTCTTTTTCGCCGCAGGCGAACGCAGAAATGGCGGAAAAACCGAGGATTCCAACAATCGTACCGACGCGCGAAAGATTCATGGTTGACAGCGGGGGTCGGTCTCTATAGAAACGCGGTCACCGAAGGCGCGTAGCTCAGCGGTAGAGCACTACCTTGACACGGTAGGGGTCGTTGGTTCAATCCCAATCGCGCCTACGAATCGGAAAGACAAAGACTGCCTGTGAGTTTTCACAGGCAGTCTTTTTCTTTTGTCCTTTCCCGTTCGCGTTCAGGCGGGAGCGTGGAAACTCAATGCCCGTTTCGGCAGGTCCACCCGCCCCCCTTCTGCCGCTCTCGGAATTCTTCGCGAAGCTCACTTCGGGCATCTTCAGCAAGAATTTCGCAGGGATCGAACCAATGGGGGGTGACGGCACGCTGCAAGATGGGAGCGAGTTCCCCAGAAAAATCGCTCACATGCGGGCAGCGCCAGCGCCAAAGAGCGTAGCGCTCCGGGACTTCCTCGAAGACCAGAACCTCCTTGATGCCGCCGTTGCAATTGGTGGCGATCACGACCACGCCCGCGCTCGTTTCGACGACGAGGTCGTGGTGAAACTCCCCCTGCGTCCAATGGGCGCGGAGGTCGTAGGTTCCGAACTGGGCTTTGATCTCGTCGAGGGCGGCCCCGAGGACGAGTGTACGGGCGAGGGTTTCGGCGAGCATCACCGGGGAACGGCGGCACCAAGCCGGCTATTCCGTCGGGCCAGCGCCTCGTTTTGCGAGCATCGCGTTCCAGTCGACCTTGGCGACCGCAGGCCCCTTCTGCGCGCTTGCATCGTAGGCTGCAAACGCGGCGAACGCCGCCACGAGCGCCAGGATTGCTCCGAGCGGGGCATCGAAGCGAGCCCCGGAAAGGAGCACCGCTGCGAGGGCCATCCGCACCGGACGCTCGCCCGGAAAGCCGGCGGGCGCGTTCGTCGGCCAGGCCAGCAGAACAAACGCACTTCCTACGAAAATGCCGAGCGGGGCCATTAGCCGACCGACAACCAGAAGGGCCCCCGCATGCGGGCCGACCAATGCGCCATCAAGACCGATGGCGAGACCGACAAGCGGTGGTGAAGCGTGGTCTCCAAGGCCGCGAAGGCCTGCCCACGCAACGGAAAGCCCGGTGGCGATGCTCCCGTGAAGAATGGCGCTTTTCCATGGCTTTCGATCACGTCGCTGGGTCAATACCGCTAACGCGACGGCAGCCGCGAAGAAGAGCGTCGCCCCGCCGGCGAGAACAACCGCAACGGTATAGAGGGATTGAAGCGCGCGGACGCCCGACACAACTGCCGCCTTCTGTGCGGCAAGTCGAAACAGCGCAGCAAGCGCGACAGCGAGGACGGCAAATCCGAGACCTCGTGTGGCAGGGCGACGAAGCGCAAGCCCCCCCGCGACGCCGAGCGATGCCGCAGCGACGGCTCCATAGAGAGTTGCTACGAGTGGGGGCGCCAGGCGGGAGAAGGTGCCGACGCCGCCGAGGACAATTGCTGGGGCGATGCCGGCGACGGCGGAACGGAGGCCGTAAACCAGATTCGGACCGGACTCTTCGCCGAAAAAAATCAAGCGGATAGAACCACTGAGCAGCGCGATCGCCCCAAGTAGAAAGGCGAAGAAGGCGAGGACCGACTGGACCTCTTCGGCGCGGTCGATGCCGCGATCACGGAGGAGCCCATGGAGAACCGGGACGGCCACAAAGTGGGCAAGTGCGCCGAGGGCGGCAACCCCCACAAATGCCCAAGAGAGGTCGCTCGCGAGCCCGGAACCTCCACGAGCACCTGGGAAATCGCTCGCAGCGTCGAGCCCGGCGTCGCTGGCGCCCGTAGTCGGTACCGACGGATCGGCGGGAGATTGCGGTTCTGACTGCACGCGTCGACTCCTGAAAGCACAGCGATCACAGGGCGAGACTTCGGCCGGCAGTCGACCACGAATGCCTGCGTCGACGTTTCGAATTGTGCCGGCGCCCGCCGATCAGCCGTGCCCGCCCTT
>JAAFHJ010000695.1 GCA_013298325.1 Myxococcales bacterium
TCCCCGCCTTCGCGCGCGGCGTCACGTAGGCGACGTTGTCGCCGAGCGGCGCCGGGTACTTCACCGTCTCCAAAAGCCCGGCCGGCGGCTTCGGGGGCCGTCCGTTCGCGACCGCCAGCGAATTTGCTGGGAGCGTCGTGTGCAGCGACCGGCGAGCGGCAAGGATCGAAAACGGCGGCCGCTCAGCGGGCGGCGCTTGGGGAGCGGGCGCCGACGCGGTCGCCGATGGAGGCGCGGCTGCCTCCGTGCTCGGCGGCGGCGGTTCCCGACGGCATCCCAAGACAGTCCCAAGGGCCACGCAAGCAACCAAGACGGGGCAGCGACTCCAGGCAATCATCTCGCCCGGTTACCCGGAGCCCGCAGGCCGCGCAACGGAAGCTCGATCGCTTCCTCGGCGCCGTTTTTCCGAGCGCCGTTCCGTGACGTTCGTCCCCGCCGAGACACCGGCCATTGCATCGTTGCGCGCGCTGGGACTAGGGTCGCCGCCGTGGCGCTCCCCCTTGAACGACCCGCCGATGCCGTGGCGGCCCTTGAACTCTTTGCAACTTCCCCGAAGCCGGGCAGCTTTCGCTTGCGGAAGGCGGCGACCGAGGCGGCGATCCTCGCCCGCGAAGAAAAGCTCGGCACCCGACTCCCCGAAGAGCTCCGCGAGCTCCTCTTGGAACACGATGGCCTCCGGGAGACGCTCGTCGGCTCCGGGGACTATCTCGGCGGAACGACGACGCTTTCCGGTCTCCGCCGCCGCTTCCGTACCCCCTGGGTCGAGCTCGCCGAAGAGCTCGGCGAGGAAGTCCCCTTCCGCTTCGGGCGCCGCTACTTCGTGATCGGCATGTTCGGCGGCACCGGCCACGCCTTCGCGCTCCTCGATCAGAAGCGGCGCGTGGAAGGGGGCCACCCGGTCCTCTGCTTCGATTTCGACGACGTCGAGGCGCCGCTGACCGGCTTCCCCTCCCTCACCGACTACCTCCACTGGGTCTTCCTCGTCGCGAAGGGGGCCCCGGCGCGCACCCTCGAGAAGCGCTTCCCCGAGCGTTACCGCCCGGCTGCCTTCAAGAAGATGCTCGCCGGCGCCGAGCGCGTCACCTGAATTCGAGCCCCTCGTCGGCGACGCGACCGAAGCGGAACGTCAAGAGATCCTTGAGATAATTCTGGTGGACCCGCCAAGGCGCCCGCCGCCCCTGGCGGGGCAAACCGCCGAGGGCCCGGCGGATGTAGCCCGACTTGAGCCCGACCATCGGCTCCGTCGCCGGCGCCCCGTCAAAGCGCGGCGTCACCTGGCGAAGCCGGTGCTTGTCCATGTGGTTGAACAGCCGGCAGAGGTGCTCGGCGGTGAGGTCGCATTTGAGGGTCCACGACGCATTCGTGTAGCCAAAGGCGGCAGCAAAATTGGGGACATCGCTGTACATCATCCCCTTGTAGGCGGTCGTCGCGCCGAAGGAGATCGGCCGCCCGTCGACGACGAAGGAGACGCCCGCGAAGAGGACCGCATTGAGGCCGGTCGCCGTCACGACGATGTCGGCGTCGAGGTGCTTCCCCGAGCGGAGCGCGATGCCGGTTTCGGTAAAGGATTCAATCTGATCGGTGACGACAGTCGCCTTCCCCTTCCGGATGGCGCGGAAGAAATCGCCGTCGGGGGCGACGCAAAGGCGCTCGTCCCAGGGGTTGTAGGCCGGCGTGAAATGGGGCTCGACGGGGAGCGCGCCGCCGAGGGCACGCGCCGTCATCCGCTTAAGCATGTACTTGGTGAGCCCCGGCTGCACCCGCGCGAGTTCGTAGTAGAAAATGCCGCGACCGACGTTCTTCCAGCGGGTCGCCGCGTAGGCGAGCTTCTCCGGGAGCGCCCGGTGGAGCAGCTCGGCGGCCCGATCCCGCGACGGGAGGAGCGCGACGTAGGTCGGCGAGCGCTGGAGCATGGTGACGGAGGCGGCCGACCCGGCGAGCGACGGGATCAGTGTGATCGCCGTCGCCCCGCTGCCGATGACGACGATCCGCGCCCCCGAGTAGTCGAGGTCTTCCGGCCAATGCTGGGGGTGGACGACCGTCCCACCGGCCGCCGTAAAGCGCTCTTGCCCAGGAAATTCCGGCGTGTAGCCCTTGGCGTAGTCGTAGTAACCGGTGCAGGCGTAGAGGAAGCCGCAGGTGAGCGTCGTGGTGGTGCCATCAGCGCCGGTGAGCGTGATGACCCATCGGGCCGCCTCCGAGCACCACTCGGCTTTGGTGACGCGCTGCTGGAAGCGAATCCGCCGATCGATGCCGTATTCGGCAGCAGTTTCACGAATGTAGGCACGAATCGAAGGGCCATCGGCGATCGCCTTCCCGCCGCGCCAGGGGCGGAACGAATAGCCGAGCGTGAACATGTCCGAGTCGGAACGGATCCCCGGGTAGCGGAAGAGGTCCCAGGTGCCGCCGATTTCGCTGCGCGCCTCGACGATCGCGTAGGAGCGCCCCGGGCAGCGCGTCTGCAGGTGGTAGGCGGCGCCGATGCCCGAGAGGCCGGCCCCCACAATCAACACGTCGACATGCTCAAACTTCTCAGGAGCTTCCATGGGCGAAGTCTTCGCGCCACCGGCGCCGAACCGCAAGTGCAGACGCGTAGGGCAAGAACTCCGCGCCGTCTCCCGCTTCGCGGACGGACGCGTAGGGCAAGAGCTCCGCGCCGTCTCCCGCTTCGCGGACG
>JAAFHJ010000696.1 GCA_013298325.1 Myxococcales bacterium
CCCGAAACGACGTCCGGATCGCTGATCGCCTCCCCCTTACCGGCAAGTGAACGGCCGGTGTCCTTCCCCGCGATGCCGCTACGCTGGAGGGAACCGAGCTGAACTTTCCCGAGATTCCTCAGGAAAATAGGGGTTCCATCCCGTTCGGCGACGACGATGTTTCCGAGGTCATCCAGGTTTCGCACGAGCCCGATTCCGCGGACGACGGCGCTCTGGTCGCCACGGATGAGGGTGCTCCCGCCGGCGTTGGCGTTGTTCGCTTTGATCTGGGAGACGACCTTGTCGAGTGACAGGCCATATTCGTTCATTCTTGCCGGATCGAGTTCCAGCTGAAACTGGGTCGTTTCACCGCCAAAATTGGTGACATCGGCGACGCCGAAGACCTGTTTGAACGTCGGCGCCACCGTCCATTGCTGGAGCTCCTTTAGTTCCTTGGCGGAACGGGTCCGCGAAACGAGCGTGTACCGAAAAATTTCACCAATGGGGGATGTTAGCGGATCGAGCCCCGGGGACGCCCCGTCGGGGAGATCGACGCCGCCGATGCGCTCGCGGATGCGGGCGCGCGCCCAGTAGTCTTCCACACCATCCCGGAAGACGAGCGTGATCAGTGAGAGTCCGAAGGTACTTCGCGACCGCATCACCTGAAGGCCGGGAATGCCATTCAGTTCACGCTCGAGGGGAACAGTGATCTGTTCTTCAACTTCTTCGGCGGCGTGCCCCGGAAATTGGGTGACGACTTGCGCGGTTGTATCGGAAATGTCTGGATACGCCTCAATCGCAAGAGAGTTCCAGGAGTACCAGCCGAAGACGGCGACAAGGGCAAACACGGCGCCGACGAGGATTCGTCGCGAAAGGCAGAGGCGTACGAAGCGCTCGATCATGGTCGGTCAGCGCCTCATTGCAGAAGAACGGCATTTTTGATCACGATACGCTCGCCGGGGGAAACGCCTTTGGTGACCGCAATGCGGTCCTCGGTCGCCCCGGTACTCGTCGCAGAGAGTTGCTCCCCAACTTCGACGGAACGGCGTTCAAAGGTCCACGGCTCCTTCTCGACGAAAATCCAGCTCTTTTCGCCACGAATGACGACGGCCGGCGTCGGAGCGACGATCTCGGGTGCTTTGGCCCCCTTGAACGTGACCGTCGCAAACATCCCCGGCTTGAAGCGTGCGTCCGGGTTTTGAAGTGCGATTCGCACCTTGATGGCGCGCGTCTCCGGATCTAGCAAATCCCCAACAAAGAGAACCTTTCCGGCTGTTGTTTCGCCGGGATAGGCGGCGAAGACGACCTCCGTGTCCTCGTCTTTCTTCACACGTCGAACGTCCTTTTCCTGAACCGATGCGGTGACCCAGACCGTCTCCAAATCGGCGACCGTCAAAAGGACCGTCGCGGGATCGCTTTGATACTGGCCGGGGGCGGTTGTGAGGTCGATCACGCGACCGGCAATGGGGGAAGTGACCGTCAGTGGGCCGCCAACGGTTCCGGCACTCATCCCAAGAAGCTTCAGCCGGAGCGACGTGCGCTCAAGCTCGCTTCTTGCCGTATCTCGGTCGGTTTTTGCCTGCTCAAGATCGCGCTCAGCGCCAATTCCGTGGTCGCGCAGATCGGTCTGCCGGGCGACATTTCGTTCCGATTGCGCGAAGCCAGAACGGGCTTTGAGGAAGTCCGATTGAGCTGCAACAATGTCGGGTGAATCGAGGGCGAACAACGGAGACCCTTGTTTGACGGTGTCCCCGAAGTGAACGAAGAGCTTCACCACCCGCCCCGCAACCGGCGGCGATATCTTCGCCAGGCGGGACGGCTCCGCCTCCACCGTCGCCGGTGCGCTCAAGCGCCGCTCAATGTTTTCAAGGACGACCGGCGCGATGGTTAGCCGTTCGCGCAGCGGGGACCCGGCCGGCACGACGTACCGGTCGCCAGCCTCCGTCACAAAGAGCGGCGTGTCGACACCGGTCGTCGTCGCTGAAGCCCCTTTGCCACAGGCGCCGTCGCCGAAAAGCAGCACGACTGCGGGCAGAACGCGCGAAAGGCGGGGGAGGGGGCACTTCATCGTCAGGCCTGTCAGCGACGTCCGTGCAGGTTGCACGTATCGATCGCTGAGCCTGCCTCTACGCCCCTTTCACGCCGCCGCGCACCGGGGAAGCCGGAGTTACTGGAATTTCACCCCAGCGTTATCCGGCCTGTTCCTGGGCCGAGATCACGCCGGACGCAGGACCATCAACGAAACGGCGATCAAAAGGGGGACGACCACGACCCCCGTGGAAATCGGACCGCCACGCCCCTCCTTCGCGGAGAGGTAGAGGACGCCGTTGAAGCTGATGATCGAGCAGCCCATCGCCCCCAAGATCCAGAGCGCGAAGAGCGGTACGGCATTGAACTGGGTGAGGGCGACACCGAAGCCCCACGTCGCCAGAAAACCAGGGCCGGCGAGCCAGACGGCAAAGCGCTTCCGGTCGTCGAAGCCTCGCGCAACGACGCAGCCGACGGAGCCGGTCACATACACGAGCACGCCGAGGAGCTTCGCAAGCTTGATCCAATCACCCATGTAGATTGCAGCTATCCCTTCAGCACGAAATTGTTCAGCGCTTGCACGAGCACGCCGACGATGCTCTCGCCGGCGATCGCCCCAGCCGCGATCGGGACGAGGTACTTCTCGGCCCAGGTCTTGGCGCCACGC
>JAAFHJ010000697.1 GCA_013298325.1 Myxococcales bacterium
GCGCGGCAGCGCCCTCCGACTGGCTGGAGCCCACCGACAACCGCGGTGCAGGCCGCTTCCGCGGCGTGCTGATCCGCCTCCGTCCGGACCGGGAGAGGAAGTTGCCGAATCGCCGCGACGCAGGCTGCCGCGCGTGTTCCGTCAAACGTGACGCGGCCCCCCGCGACGACGCCCGGAACCAACAAATCTTCCTGCAAATTCGCAAAACCCGTCCGATAGGTATCCATGCATTTGGCCGAGTTCCACGCGGAGGGATTCCCGCAGGCACCCTGGAGGGCGGAACAAATCGCCGTCCCTTGGTCGTCTTGGAACTGGCGGATTGCAGTAGGAACGTCGACCGGCGGGGCGGCGTCGACCCGCGGGCCGGCGTCGACCGGCGCGGCGGCATCGGGCGCACCGTCCGCCGAATTTTCACCTCCATCGGGCACGGCCGGCGGCTCTGTCCCGCCGTCGAAGCCTGCGTCGGTCGTTGGCGCGGTGGGATACGCGGACGATGCGCACGCGACGGCGAGCGCGGAGAGAGGAAGCATTGCGCGAAGTAATTTCATAGAAGTTGACAATGACACATTGTCTTTGTCTGCGCAATCCGGCCCATCCGAAAGGATACGTGGACGGCCATGGGGCGCCATCGGCCGCGCGCCGCCCTAACGTTCGGCCGCTCGGTGTTTGCCGTTCTCGCGCACAGAGCGACGGTTCGTGGAAACGTTCCGCCTTCACGGATCGACCGAAGAAGTCTGTTTCCGAACGTTCGACGTTCTCCGATCGACCGCCATGGTCGCCGACGGAACGTTCGACCTTCGAAACGGTACGCTCCGAGTAGGGGCTGGAACGAACGACGTTCCCGACGAGACGCTCCATGTCCACTTCTGAACGTTTGACGTTCCCAGAACGACAGCGAGAGTCGTGGCCGGAACGTTTGTCGTTCCCCACGGGACAGGGGAGGTCACTTGCGAAACGCGGAACGTAAAAAAAACACTTGCGGGTCGCCCCCGAAGGTCGTCGGCTCCTTTCGCAGCGCCGTCCCGTGGAGCGCCGCCGGGCGCTGACCAGAAATCGCCCCAAAGGTTGCAGAAATAGCCTGTTGCGGATGCTGACACGGCGTAGTTAAGAGGCGCGCACCATGACGGAAGCTTCGATGGAACCTACGTTTCGCCATTCCTTCAACACGCATCGCACGTTCATCGAAGCGGTGCCGCTCGAAGCGGTGCGGCACATCAACACAGACGTTGGCGCCGCCGCGACCACGGTGCTCGGGTTGATGGGGCGCATTTTTGCATTCCGCGAACGCTTCCTGACGCTCCCAGACTTTGACATTACCTACGTGGATCGCCTCGAGGACCTCGCAAAAGCAACGCTGCACATCCAAGCGATGCTCACGACGATCGGGAGCGGGCCAGCGGCGATTGACGAAATGATCGCAGAGGGGGTCGAACTCCGCGAGATCCTTACTCATGACGCCAAGTCGCTCGTCCTTCGCAAGCAGCTTGACGGGGCCATCCTCGCCGGCCTCGACGGTGGCAACGGGCGCCGGAAACTCGGCCTCGACCTCATCGGAATCGCGAACGGCGTTCGCCCTGCGCTTGAGCGCCTCGGCGGGAAGACGACGCTCACGGCGGAGGACCTCGACCGCGCCGAAGTGCTCGGCGCGCGGATCGTGAAGGCGGTTGGCGACCGCGAGTTCGCGGAATCGCAAGCAGCGGAACTCCAGCACCTCCGTGCGAAAGCGTTCACTTTGCTTGTGAAGTCCTACGACCAGATTCGGCGTGCCGTCGCGTACTTTCGCCACGACGAAGGGGACGTCGACGTGCTCTTCCCGTCGCTCTTCGCGGGAAAAAAAGCGCGCACACGCGACGAAGGCGCCCCCGCGAACACTGGTACAAAGCCTCAACTCGGCGATTCTCAATCGCCAGACCTGGCGCAACCGGTCCAAGACCTACCGCCCATCTCCAAAGACGGCCCGTTCCGCTGACCCTGCAAAGCACACGTAGATCATGGCGCCGCCTTCTCTCAAACTCGGCGGCTTCCGCCCCTTCGACGGCCGCGGGCCGACCCGCCCACACGCGCTCCCGGCGCACCACATGGTCACCCATGGCGTGATCGTCGGGATGACCGGGAGCGGCAAAACAGGCCTCTCCATCGTCGCCCTTGAAGAGGCGCTGGCGGCGGGGGTCCCGGTGCTCGCCGTCGACGTGAAGGGGGATTTGTCGAATCTTCTCTTGGCCTTCCCGTCGCTCGGCGCGGAGGCCTTTGTGCCTTGGGCGGAAGGCGCAATGGGCCCCGAGGAGGATCGCACTCCCGCGGCGGTCGCCGAAGAGCTCGCGGAGAAGCGGCGTGCCGGGTTGGCGGAGGCGGGGATCGACGAAGGCGTCCTCGCGCGCTTCCATGCGAATACGGAAGTCCGCGTACTTACGCCGGGATCCAGCGCCGGCGAGCCGCTCCACGTGCTCTCGTCCCTTGAGCGGCGGTCGGCGCGGTGGGACGCCGATCCCGAGTCGGCGCAGGCTTCGCTCTCGGCGGCGATTTCGTTGGTGTTGCGGCTCCTTGGCCGCGATCCCGATCCGGCGCGGAGCCGCGAGCATGTGCTGCTTTCCGTGCTCGCCGAGCGGCGCTTGCGGGCGGGAGGGGACGCCGACATTGCTTCTTTGCTCGCCGATTTGAACGACCCGCCAATCGC
>JAAFHJ010000698.1 GCA_013298325.1 Myxococcales bacterium
TAGCGTCGCCATCGAAGGCCCATTCGGCCTTCATTACCTTAATGGCGAGCGCCTGGCCGTCGAGGTGACCGCGAAATACGTCCGCCATTCCACCTTCGCCAATGCGTTCCGCGAGCGCAACGGCGCGGTCGGCGATGGTGCAGACGGTCGGCGAGGACGGGCGCTCGTTTTCGGTCACTTCGGCCTCCTCGTCGTTACGTTCTTCTCGGTCCGCCGGGGCGGATCGGCGAACGTTCGTCTTGTAGCGGTCTCGAAGTGTCGCATGTCTGGAGCGTGGCGCTGCCTACATCCGCCGTGGGAACCGCGACGGAGGCCGTGGGCGCGACGATGCACGCCGAACGACGGCGAGACGCCAGCCGCACGTCCGCAGGAATGCACGAACCTCGGACGCAAGCTCCCCCGCCCATTCGTTTTCGATGTCGTGCGCAAGCACGATGACGCCGAACTCGGTCGCCGAGACGGCGATCGATGCTCGATTCTGCCCGGAAACCGCATCCAACTCACGAAGTGCCGTCAGGCGGTCACACGTGACGTTTGCGGTCGGCGAGCGGAACGCGACCGAATCATCGGTCACGACCACGCGAAGGGTGGGCGTTCGTGAAAACATCCACAACGCAATCGGAAGGGATGCGGCGAAGGCCGCGAGTCCGCAGACCCCAAACGGCCCTGCATTGACGAGCGCGACGGTCGGGACGACGACCGCGAGGCCAACCCCGAACCAGCACAGCACGACTCGAGCGGCGCGTTCGATGCGGTGCAACGCAGGATCCGCCACGAGCGGGAACGTCCGCGCGCGTACGGTTGGGGCGTGGGCCAGAGGCGCAAGTCGAGTCATCTAGGTCCTTCTAGTTTCACTGTTTTTTTGCGCGGTGAGCTGCCATCGCGCGGCTCGCGGCGGTGGCTCGGCGCCGAAGCCGGTAGATGGTCGAAGGGTGCATGCCCAACCGTTCGCTCCCTCGTCTCACGGAGCCTGCGGCATCCGCCGCAATCAAGTAGCGCTCGGCGAGTTCGGCGACTGCCAATGCTTTTGCAACGCGAAAGGGATGTCGGAGGAGGTCGGCTGCGGGCGGGTAGAGGCAGATCGTCTGCGACGCGACTAAGCCGATCGACGCAAGTTCGTCGATGTGGAGCGCCCCGATGACTAGGGAGGCGGTACGCTCGTGGGGGCGCCGCGTGAGTTCCCGGATGGCGTTCCGCTGGGCGGCGGTCAGGTTCGCGAGCGCCGGCACGACGAACTTGCGACCGGGCGCATACGCCCCGGCGGCTAGGATCATGGCGCGATCGTGATGTGGTTGGACGAAGAGGGGGCGAAGGTCGCTTGGAGCAATCGCATCAACCAGCGCACGCCGATAGGTTGCCGGTCCAAAAATCGCCACCGGTGCCGTAGCGCGTCGAGCGCGAGCGAGACATGCGGCCAAGGCGAGCGACGATTGCGAACGGACGCGGTGAACGGCGCCCGCGCCGCCGAAACATGCCCGATCGGCAAGCATCGCAACCCCGCGACCCAGTGCGAACGGGCTCCCTTCGAGCACCTGTCGTTCGTCGAGTCCTTCGTAGAGCGTCCAAATGCCTCGTGCTCCCGGCGCGCGCACGAGGGTCGTCGTTCCGATGGCCGCGGCCGCCGGGAAGGAGAGTTCATCGCTTCTCACCGGTTCCGCGGCGATTGGATGCAGGGTGATTCCGCCGTCCCAGGCAAACGCCAGCGCCCACTCCCAGGCGTCCGTGCTCACACCCGTCCCGCCGATTCGTTTGCAGGCTGTGTCGTCAGTAGGTTCGGCGTCCCATCGCGTTTCGCAGGTGCCAGCGACCGGATCCGCCGGTAAAATTCGGGGACCGCTTCCTCGCGCGCGGCGCCATTCGCAAGCTCTGTGCCGAGTGTAAGAATTGCGAATGTGCGAGGCGTTTCAGGCGCATACATCTCGACAAGCCGCGTAAGGGCCGTTCCATCCGCGGTCGGCGCGGCGAGCGCCCACGGGACGCCGAAACGCAGCGCCATACCGGTGGGCGTCGTTGCGATGTGCGCTTCAGAAAGGCAGCCATGGGCGAGCCCGCGTCGCCAGAAGTTGTCGAGCGCGTCGACAAGTCGAAGAAAAAACCGTTCGCCTACCAGCGGTCGCTCGTCGCGGACGAGCTCACGGTCGGTCGCTACGACGCCTTCGACGACGTACGCACTGCCGCTTGCGAGGGGGCCGAATTCCAGAAGACGTGGGAGCGGCCCACCGATCGCAGAAAGCGTAGCGACATCGGCGCCCGGCAGCGTCTCGGAACCACTCCCTCTTGCGGTCGCAAGTGCGCTTGCAGAAACGACACGAAGCCATACCTGGGCGCCCGATCTGCCATCGAGGGCGAGGTACACGGCACCCCATACGTCCACGAGCAAGCGTCGCAACAGTCGAAAACGCTTTGCGATTACTGCCCCTAGTTCAAATGTCATTCGGTCCACCTCCTGAGCTCTCGTCGCCACCTCTCGGCCGGACGACCCTTCCCCAGTGCCGTGACTTAAATTTACACATTGTCATTAACGGTCGCTTGCTCCATTCGCAAGCGCAAACGGATCTGGCGGCGCAGCGACGTTAGAAACGGACGCCCGCCAAAGCAGCGACACGGAAGGTGAATGCGGAGCCTCGAAACGGACGCCCGGCATCGGCGTTCCCGT
>JAAFHJ010000699.1 GCA_013298325.1 Myxococcales bacterium
CCGACCGAACAGGCCGAACGGCTCACCGACTACCTGAGCGACGAAGGGACCCTCGGCGAGTACGTCTTCCAGGGGGGCCTCGACGATGCCTAACCTCGGGCTCATCGCCGAAGACGAGACCGATGCGGACGCCCTCCGCGTGATCGCGCAGCGGATTGTGCCGAGACTCGCGACGAAGAAGCGCGTCGGGAACGGGTGTTCGAAAATTCTCCTGAAGACGGCGAAATGGCTGCCCGAACTGCGCCGGGATGGGTGCACCCACTTCGCGCTCGTCCACGATCTTGATCGGGACAAAGACCGAAACCAGCTCCGCTCGGAAAGCGCGTTGCGTGCCTCCCTTCAATCGAAGATTCCTGACGGCTTTGACCCGCTGATTTGCATCCCCGTCGAAGAGCTCGAGGCCTGGTTCTGGGCGGACGCCGCACTTCTGACCGACCTCGCCCGAAAGCCAACGCCTGCACGGGTGCCGCACACCGTCGCTTCGCCGAAAGAGGCGCTGGAGAAGCTCTCGCGAGATGGCGGGAAGAAGCCGCGCTACAGCACCAACGACAACGCGAAGCTCGCCAAGAGCCTCAATCTCACGGTGGCGCGAAAGGCGTGTCGGTCGCTGGAGGCGTTCTGCGCGTTCGTGGAGCAGCTGACGTAACGGGCGCCCCTGCAACATCCCCGTGACAGTCGGCGCGGTGCTTTACAGTCCCGCCTTGCGGAGCGATACCGACGCGATGACCGAGCGCATCGTCCCTCTGATTTCCGCGGAAGCGATTCAAACCCGGGTCGACGCGCTGGGGGCGCAGATCAGTGCCGATTACGCGGAGACGGGCAGCCTCGTGGTGGTCAGCGTCCTCAAGGGGAGCTTCCTCTTTTGCGCCGATCTTGTTCGCAAAATCGACCTCCCCCTCCGCATCGATTTCCTGGCGGTGCGCTCCTACGGGGAGGCGACGAAATCGTCGGGGATCGTGCAGATCGTCCACGATCTCTCGCGCCCCATCGAAGGGGAAGACGTCCTCCTCGTGGAAGACATCGTCGACACCGGGCTCACCCTCGCCCATGTGATCGAACTGCTCAAAACGCGGCGGCCGCGGAGCCTCAAGCTGTGCTCGTTGCTCCACAAACCGGCGCGGACGAAGGTCGAGGTCCCCATCGACTATTTGGGCTTCACCATCGAAGACAAGTTCGTCATCGGCTACGGCCTCGACGGACCCCGCGAGCACTACCGAAACCTCCCCTACGTCGGCGTACTCGCGGGCGAATAAGATCGGGAGACCCCGATCAGGGCGTGCAGTCGTTCCCGTTCCGTTCGAAGGCGCCGGCGGTCTTGTCGACGACGCGCGCCTTGCCAAGGGCGTCGGTCGCGGGGCCGGGCGCCTTGGTCTGGAGCGCGCAGGGGCTCTTCGGGGTCGGGCCGGCGCCAGGGACGAGCTTCCGCTCGGAGATCGCCCTCGCGATCGCATCGGCGTTCCAGGTGCCGAAGGCCTGCTCGCGGGCGCTTTCGGGGAGGGCCTTGTTGTCGTCGCCGCCGACCTTCGTCGCTCCGAAGAGGAACGGGCCCGTCTGCTGGGTCGACGGACAGCCGCTGGTCGGTGTGTAGATGAATACGTCGTTCGGCGCGGTGCCGATGGCCCGGTTGCCGTCAAAGGCGCCGAACGGCTTGTCGCCGCACGTCCGGAACTCGAAGGCGCGCATGTCGCCGCCCGTCCCTTGCGGCTCGCGAATGACAAGGTTTCCGTACACTTCGGCGCCGAGCGACGCCGAGACGAGGCCGTAGCGGACGATGTTCCTCCGGACCGGCGACCCCAGCACGAGGGTGTTGAACCGGACCGCCGAGCTCGCGGCGGGGCCGAGCTCGATGGCGCCGCCGTCGGTCTGGGCGCCGGTCTGGCTCACCCCCTCGGTGAGGCCGCCGGCGCTGATGAGGTTGTTTTCAACGACGATCTTGCCGTTGCTGTAGACGCCACGGTGGAAGGAGGTCGCGGTGACGTCGTTCACGAGATTGCCCGGCTCGACGCTGTTCCCGCGGACGACGACCTCGGTTCCGCCGCTGCCGGCGATGCCGTAGAGCACGCAGAGCGAGCCTGAGCAGGAGGCGCCGTCGACGCCGAGGACGATGCTCGTAAGGACCTCGACCTTGCCGGTGAGGACCTGCACGCCGATAAACGGGTTTTTCTCGCCGGTAGGCCGCTGCGCGTGGACGATGAGCCGGGAGAGGGCGTTCGCGCCGATGTAGGGGCCGCCGCCGTTGATCAGGATGCCGGTCGCGCCGACGAGCCCCTTGCCGTTCCCCGCTTCGAGGCGCGAATCGTGGAGGATCGCCTTTCCGCCGCTCAGCTGCACGGCGACGCTGCCATAGTCGCTCCCCGTCCCGCGGCCGCCGTCGACGCGGAGGTGCCCCAAATCGGGCGCGCCGCCGTCGACCTGAATGCCGACGCTCGCCGCCCCCTGTCCGGCGCCGGTGCCGACGCCGCCGAGCACGTCCACGTCCTTGATGCTCGGCGCGCCGTCGAGGACCTTGATCGCCGCCTGGAAAGTATTGTTTTCCGCGAAGATTTGGAAGCCGTCGATGACGGTCTTACCGGTCGCCGTCGGCGCATCGACGGTGAGGGTCGGCATGTTGGCGATGCCCTGGACGACGGTACGATTCACGTCG
>JAAFHJ010000007.1 GCA_013298325.1 Myxococcales bacterium
GTCGGCGTTGCGGTGCGCGCGTTAAGGCACCTTCTCGTCATGGCCAAGAAGAACAAGAAGAGCGCTCTCGCCCAAGCTGCCACCCGTCGCCTCCAGGCGATCGGCATGCCGAAGATGGACGAAGAGCAAATCGCCCACCTCATGTTTCACGCGGAAGAGCGTGGTGAGGTCGAGCGCGTCGCCGAAGAAGACGGCGGCTGGGCCTGGCTGATGCCGGTTGACAAGGACGGACATCGCGCCCGTCTCCGGCCGACGCCGAAGATGCTCGAGTCCCTCGAGCGCTTCGCGCACATGGACCACAACCACGGCTGATTCCAAGCCGGTTCGACGGGCGGGTCTGCGCACGCAGGCTCGCCCGTTTGCGATCGTGCGTGGGCTTCGCGCGCCCCCAGAGCGGCATTCCTGCCCGCCAAGGACGGCGCGTGCTTTCGCGCCCCGCTGCCGGTTCGCGAAGTCCCCCGCCGTGGCACGACGAGGGACAAACAGTGGCGCGGTGGCGATCGGGCGGCTCAGGTTTCGACGGAAACCGTGAAGATGCCGCCGATCTTTCCGCTCGGGAGTGTGCCCACAATATAGACGGAGATTGCGCCGACGAGGTTGTTCCCGCTCTTGCGCCCGAGGCGAATGACCTTCGGGTTCTTGAGATTGTTGCGGACGGCGCTCAGCACCTTCGTCATTTGTTGGTGGTAGGCGAAGTTGTCGGCGTCTTCGCCGGCGACCGGCTTGTAACGCCCCGCAAACGTTTCGAAAGCGACCGTCTCTGCGGAAAGGCCGGCGAGCGGCTTGTCGGCCATCGCGTCGCCGTCGGTGACCGCGCCAAACTGGGTTTTCACGTCGGAGGCGGTAAGATAGCCATCGAGCTTCTTTGCCGATTTCACCCAGACAAGCGCATGGTCGCTTTCCGAAAGGAAATAGACATCCTTCGTCGTCTTGGTGATCGCAGCTTCGGCAGCGCTATCACTCTTGGCGGTCAAGTCGTCTTCGGTGGCGACGTCGGCGTCCGTCTCGGCGGTGCAGGCGACCGAGGGGACCGCGAGGGCGAGGGCGACGAGGAGGGCGATGCGCTTCATAGGGGTGCCCTACCTGCAGCAACCTTCGTGCACAAGTGCCTACTGTGTAGGATGGCCAAATTTCCTGCGAAATCTGTGTGACGCACCGGGGCATTTGCGATCCACCGGTGGATCGCCGCGCCACGTCGTCGTGCTCGAACGGCGTCGACACGGTGCACGGTAGTCGCCTTCGACTGCCCAAAGAGAAAGCCCCGCCGGAAGTTCCGACGGGGCTCTTTCGTTCACAGACCGCGTTTCACGGGAAGATTTCGCGTTCCTTGTAGACCGATTCAATGCGCGAAAGGGCGAGCGCATAGGCGGCGACGCGGAGGTCGGTCTTCTTGCTGCGGGCGAAGTCGGCGACCTCTTTGTAGGCGCGCTTCATCGCCTTCTCGAGCTTCGCGTCGACCTCTTCTTCCGTCCACGACTCCGAGCGCTTGTTCTGAACCCACTCGTAGTAGCTGACGGTGACGCCGCCCGAATTGGCAAGAACATCGGGGAGAATGACGATGCCCTTGTCGAGGAGGATCTTCTCCCCCTCTGGCGTCGTCGGGCCGTTGGCCCCTTCCGCGATCAGCTTGCAGTCGAGGACGCGTGCCTCTTCTTCGCCGATCTGGTTCTCAAGCGCGCAGGGGGCAAAAATGTCCGACTTCGTCTTGAAGAACTCTTCGCGGGTGATCGGCTTGCCGCCCGGGTAGCCCTGGATGCTGCCATTCTTGGCAACATGCTCCTGGAGCTTGTGGGCATTGAAGCCTTCCGGATTGTAGAGGTAGCCGGTGTGATCGCCGACGGCGACCGTCGACACGCCGAGCTTCGCAAGGATCAGCGCCGTGTAGGAGCCGACGTTGCCGAAGCCCTGGACGGTCATCGTCTTGCCTTCGAGCTCGAAATTGTTCTCTTTTGCCCACTCGATGACGCAGTAGACGAGGCCCTGGGCCGTCGCTTTCGTGCGGCCGAGGGTGCCGCCGGAGGCGACCGGCTTCCCGGTGACGACGCCCTTGACCGACTGCTTCGCCGAGCTGCCGACCATGTTGGCGTAGGTGTCCATCATCCAGGCCATCGTCTGGCTGTTGGTGCCGACGTCCGGTGCCGGGATGTCGTAGTCGGGGCCGATGTTCTCCCCGAGCGCGTGGGTGAAACGGCGCGTGATCCGCTGCAATTCACCGGAGGAGACCGCCTTCGGGTCGAACTTGATGCCCCCCTTGCCGCCGCCGTAGGGGAGGCGCATGAGCGCGCTCTTCCAGGTCATCATCGAGGCGAGCGCCTTCACGTCGTCGAGGGTGACGCTCGGGTGGTAGCGCATCCCGCCCTTGAACGGGCCGAGGAGGTTGTTGTGCTGAACGCGGTAGCCCTTGAAGAGGCGGACTTCGCCGCTGTCCATCTTCACCGGGAAGTTGATGATCAGCTCGTTCTTCGGCTGCGAGAGGATCGTGCGGACGAAGGGCTCGAGCGCGAGCACGTCTGCGGCCTTGTCGAGGTACCCCTGGACGACCTTGAAGAAGTCGTATTCCTTCTCCTTTTTGACATCCTTGGCGGCAAGGACCTGCGGGGCTTCGTTGTCGGACTTCGTCGCGTTCTTCGACATGACTGGCTCGTTTCCTGAAGCGGGCACGGAGGCGCACACACCGTTGGTGCACCAACCATTTCACCGGCATTGCCGACGACCTCCGCAAAAGAGGTCAGGGCGGGGACGGGCCGTTACTAAGCGAGACCGGGCCCCTAGGGAAGAGCCCGAGTGCTCGTTCTGTGAGGAAAAAACCTGACGCAACGCGATAGGATGGGACCGACGCCGACCCCGTCACGGGGGCGAGATACGCACCTGGATCGCGTAGAACGCGGCACCGGCGAGCGCCCGTTGGCTCCCCGGCGCGAGATCGGTCGGCGTCCCATTGAGCGCGACCGGTGCTGCCGACGGCGCCGGAAGTGTGACCGGCTTCCCGTCGAACACGGTCGCCTTCCGGAGCACGATGCCGCGGGCTGCCGCGTCCGTCAGGGTGTACGTCTCGCCGACGCGGACGTAGGGGCGGAGATCGAGGGTGAGGTCCGGCTTGGCGACCGTCTGGTTGATAAAGAGGGCGGCTCGCAATTCCCGAAGGTTGAAGCGCGTGCCGAGGATGCGCGTTTCGTCGGCGACCGCAAAGGCGAGCTTGCTGGACGCGTCGCGGCCAAGCGCTCTCCAGGACGCGAACGTAAGCGGAGCGCCAACCGCCGGAAGGACGGCGTCGTCGAAGTAGGTGCCGGTGTCTGCGCCGCCGATCACGTAGTAGCGATTCGCGTCCCACTGGTGCTGCTGCGCGGTCATCGGCCAGGCCGCCGTGCGGACGAGGTTTGGCCCGCGCAGCTCGTTTCCGAATGCGCCGATGTACCCCGAATAGTCGACGAGCGACACGAGCGGTTCCCCCTTGTCGGTTCCGAGGGAAATAAGAAGGTTATCGCGGAGTTCGACCTTGTCTTGGCGGACGTTCGCGTCGTCGCGGACGCCGATCGAGATGCCGCGATCGGCGCCGGTCGAACCGGCATTTCCGCGGAAAACGCCGAGGTTGCGGGTGAGCGTGACCGTCTGAACGGCGGTGTCGATCTTGGGATTGACGAGGATTGCTCCGTCCGGCTGATCGAGGAAGCCGTTCCCTTCCAAGGTGATCGTGCCGCCGGTCGCCGTCGCCTCGACGTCGATCGCGTTCGTGAAATTGCGCGTGAACAGCGAGCCGGTCACCGTAACGGTGCCGACGTTCCCCTCGAGGCGGAGCCCCTGGCCGTCGTAGGTCGCTGCGTTTGCCGCCGTTCGGACGCCATTTCCGTGCACAATGCATCCGTTAAGGACGGCGTCCCCGGTGCGGACCCACGCGGCACGGGCGCCCGTGTCGTAGATCTGGACGTCGTCGAGGCGAAGCCCTTTGCCGAAATCGATGCCGTTCGGGCGGGCCGCGCCGATGCGCGGTGCAGCTTCGTTCACGATCTTGATTCGCGAAAACGTAATGTATTCCGCCGTACTTGCGGCGATGCCGGGCTGAATGGTCACGTCCAAGCCGGGGAGCGCTTCGACGCGGATCGGCGCGACCGCCGTCCCTTTCAACGTGACCGCTAGCGGCGGCCCGCCGATAGCCCCGTAGGCCCCTGCCGAAACCCAAATGGTATCGCCCGCTTTGACGCCGGGGACGCCCCCGTTCAAGATCGCTCCAAGGGCGAACGGCTTCCCCACGCTCCCATCGGCGCCCGGCTGGAACGCGAGGGGCGCGGCATACCAGCACGTCCCGCAGTCGGCCTTGCCGCACTCACTGACGTCACAGCGGCCGTCGCCGTCGGTCGGCACCGTGCAATCGACGCAATTGGCGACCGTTTCGAACTTGGCCGCCTCGCACGTTCCGTTGCCGCAGCTGCCACCGGCAGAAACGAGGACCGGGTAGTCGATCGGCTCTTCAATGGTGCCGCCATCGAGGCCGGTCGCGATCGTGGACGCGTCCCCCGCCGTCGAAACGAGCGTCGGTGCGTGGCCGGGGACGGAGGCTTTCTGCTCCTCAAAATTGCACGCCAAAAACGGGAGCGCGGTCAGCGGGAAGAGGACGACGGTGCCGAAGGCGATGCCACGGAGGTTCACGGCGCGAAACATACGTGAGAAGCGTCGCCGATGCATGGGATCCCGGGAGCCTTGCGACAAAATCGAGCGAAGAGCGGCGCCGAGCGGAGACTCAGCGAAACCGTTGGCGCCCCTCTTTCTGAACGCGCCCCCTCGGCGATTCGCAAGATCCTGCTTGAGCATGGATCTCATTTGTCCCATCCTATGGACCGCCGTTGATCCAATGCGAGCGAAACCGGGCGCCCGCGACCTCGGGAAATCTTCCCGAAATTCTCGCCGGTCCGTCGATTCAGGATGGACTGACGTTTGCTAGAGCATCGATAGCCCGTCCTGGACTTCCTGTTTCGCCTCACCTTGGCGCGCCTCGGCCACCGACCCTGAAGGAGCCTTCCCCATGATTCGTCGTCTCACTGCGCTCTCGCTTCTCGCTCTCCCCCTCGCGGTCGCCTGCTCGCAGGACACCCGCTCGATTGCGCCGGACACCGACCGCGTGGAAGCGACCCTCAAGGCCGACACTGTCGTCGCGAGCCGCGCCGAAGCGCTTGCCGCCGTCGTTGGCCCGTCGTCGGTTCAGTTCCCGGCAAGCGCCGAAATCGTTCGCAAGCTCAAGACCGGCACCGTCATGGTCGGTGAGCCGGCCGCTGCCAACGGCGCCTTCCTCGCGACGAACCCCGACGGCTTCCTCCGCAAGGTCGTCTCCGTTAAGGTGAACGGCAACATCGCCACCGTCGAGACGGTTCAGGCACGCATCGACGAAGGCTTCGAGCACTTCGTCATGAGCGTCACTGGCGCAACGCCGAACTTCAACCCGGGTGGCGGCGCAATCGCGACCAAGGGCGGCGGCGGCGGTGCACCCCCGGCTGGCGGCGGTGCAGACCCCGCAGCGGGCGCGGGCGGCGCAGACCCGGTCGTCGATCCGGTCCAGGTCGACCCGGCCGGTGACGACCAGGCGCTCGACGGCGCCGAGGGGCAAGAAGCCCCCGCGGTCAACGAGGACCCCGTTGCAGCTCCCGATGGCGTCGGCAAGGACGACGGCTCCCAGCCGCCCGCCGCCGATGCGCCGAAAGATGAGTCGAAGGCCTCTTACGACGGCCCGACGCCCCCCGGCGCCGGCAACCTCTTCGACTGGCGCATCCAGAACAAGCAAATCTACAAGAAGAGCTTCGGCGCCGGGAACGCGAACGGCGGCGCGGTCGGCGACGTTGCAATCCAGGTCAAGCACGCCTGGGCAACGGCCAGCTACAAGGTCGACACCAAGTTCGACTACACCGGAAGCGTCTGGAAGGGGCAGATCGGCACGAAGTACGTCGACGCCTCGCTCAACGCCCGCCTTGACGGCTCCGTCGGTGCGGTCCTTCAGGCCGACGTGAACCTCGAAGCCTCGGCCAACGGCGAGGCACACGCCGAATTCGGCAAGGATGGCGAGGCGGGCCAGACCGTCTACGAGTCGGACACCGTCCCGCTCGCCGGTTTCCACCTCCCGATCCTTGGGAATATCGTTCCGAAGGCGAAGCTTGAGATCAGGCTCGTCTGCAACGGCGACGCTTCGGGCACCGCGACCGGCTACGTCGGCTTCTCGGGCCAGGGCTTCGCGGAACTCGGCCTCAAGTACTCGAACGACCAGTTCTCCTCGCGCATCGGCAAGGGCTTCAACCTCACGCCCTACTACCAGTTCGACGCGAAGGGGCGCTTCGACGGCCGCTGCGACCTCGTCTCGACGGTCCGCACCTCCCTCTGGGGCGGCACCTACGGCAACGTCGACATCAACGGCTTCGCCGAAGCCCACGCCAACGCCAGCACCTCGGGCGGCGCCGGCAAGACGACCGATTCCCAGGTCTGTGGCGCCTTCCAGGCGGGCCTCAAGGGCACGGCCGACGCCCGCCTCGGCGTCTCCCTCCCGATCGTTGGCGACAAGACGCTCCTCGACAAGCACTTCGAGCTCTTCGACATTAAGATGAGCAAGAGCGGCAAGTCCTGCGGCGACACCGCCACCCCGAGCCCCTGCCAGGACAACGGCAAGGCGAAGGCGGACGGCTACTACTGCGGCCAGACCTCCAGCGGCACCAGCTTCGTCTTCCAGTGCACGAGCGGCACCCGCAAGGCGCTCCTCCAGTGCGCCTCGAGCAAGAGCTGCACCGCCGGCGCCTCCGGCACTGGCAAGGACCTCCTCGAGGCCCGCACGAACCTCTGCAAGTGACTCCACGAAAAGAGCGAAGTGATTTCGGTCACTTCGCTCTTTCGACAACCGCCGCCTCCTTCGGGAGCACGGCGGTTTTTTCGTGGCACGCCAATTAAAAGGTGCCGCTCATGCCGACGCCCCAGGCGGGGACGTCCTTCGTGCCGTCTTTCGTGGCGACGGTCGTCGTCGTGATGACGCCAGCGTTCGGAAACATCGCCGCGCCCGTGCGGGCTTTCCGGCGGCCAACCGGGGCGTCGTTGTGGGTCACGGCGAGGCCGATGGCAGCCCCTCCAAGGGTTCCGAGCGCGGTTGCGCCGAGGAACATTCGCGCTCGTGTCGGGGTGAGCGTCCCGAAGACGAAGGGGGAGCCGATCGCCGCGCCGCCAAGTGCGCCAAGGCCAGCGCTGAGGTCGACAAGGAGGACACGGTTGGTGGAAACGTTCGTGAGGTGGGCGGCTGCCCCCGCCGCGACGAGGCCGAAGGCAGTCCCGACGCCAGCCCCGCTCCGTGGCGTCGCCTGGGTTGTTCCGCGGACGGCGAGTTCGGTAAGTCCGCCAAAAAAAAGACCATAGGCCGCACCGGAATGCGTCAGCGTTGCGCCACCATCCGACACGTGGCCGGGGAGAAGCCCGAGGCCCGCGAGCCCAAGCCCCGCCGCACCCGCGCCGACGGCGGCCGAGTAGCGCTGCTCCAAAGGGCGGCTTTTCTGGCCATTCGCAAGGAGTAGACCGCTCGTCGCCCCCCATCCGCTGCCGGCCGCCAGGTACCACGCATCGGCAGGGCGGACGTCCCACTCCTCGGCGACGAGGAGGCCCGTTCCGAGGCCGACCGCCGTCCCGATGGCGAGGAGCGGGTAGGTGACGCGGGGATCCGAGGAGCCGCTCGCCCGTTGAATCCCGTACGCTGCAAACGCCCCAAATACTGCGCCATTTGCCGCGACAATCGACCGACCTGCCGACCGAGGGGCTGCTGAAGGAATCGTCACGTCTTCATCTGCAACCGGCGCGCACGAGGCGTCCCCGCTCTCGAGGAGGGCGCGCGCAAGGACAAGCCCCTGGACGACGACATCTTTCCCAGCGACCAGGACCACGCGGGTGCGCACCTCCGGGCGGTTTGGTGCGACGACAGCCAGCGCCAACCGAAACTTCCCGTGGGGGGCTCGCGTGAGCGACGGTGCGAGCAGCCAGGTTTCCCGGTTCTGGCTAGCGAGCGTCAGGAGGTCGTCCGTTGCAAGACGTCCATCGACGGGCGCCGCTGTGCTCGCCGGGGTTCGCAAGTCTTCGTGGCCAAGATCAAGAACGAATCCAAGGTCTTGTACCGAATCACGGAGCGTCGCTCCGAGCTCGCGTGAGGCGCGCTGGAGGGCGCGATCCTGGTCATCGGGCGGGTCCTTGGCCGCCGAGCCTTGCCCGTCGTCAGTGTTGACGGCGAGCACCCGGATCGGTCGCGTTGCCGCCTCGACTGGCGCGGAAGTCTCTGATTTTCCTACAGGTTTTGCCTCGGCGTTTGGGGTCGGTGGCGCAGCGACGGCACGAAGAGGGAGCGCCAGCGCCGCCAGTGCCGCCAGCACCCCCACCGCTCCGCGGCTCGCGCGCCCGCTCATCGCGTCGAGAAGGGGCTGCGTTCTGTCTTGATGGTCTCGTCGCCGAGATCGAGTTCGAATTCGCCGATTTCCTCGGCGACAAGCTCCTCGCGCGCCGTTCGGAGCTGGCCTGACGTCGAGTCGAGGCGGTCGGCAAGCACACCGAGGAACTGCCAGAGGATTTTCACGCCGATCGCGTGGTCGCGCCGTAGAAGATCAAAGAAGTCGCTGCGTTTCACGACGAGGCACTCCGCGGGACCGAGCGCGGTGACCGTTGCCGAGCGCGGCTGGGCCCGGATGAGCGCCATCTCCCCAAAGTGCTCGCCAACGCCGAGCGTCGCCAGGTGGGCGCCACCACGGCCGACGCGGACGTCGCCCGAGAGCACCGCGAAGAGTTCTTCCCCTTTTTCGCCTTCACGAATGACGTCTTCGCCGTCGCGATAGGTCCGCACTTCGACGGTTTGAAGAACGCGCAACACTTCCGCGTTCGAGAGCTTCTGGAACATCGGCATGTTCGCGAGAACTTCTCGTTTGAGCGCGAAATGCTTTGCCTCCGTCGCCGCCGTCGCCTCATCCCCTTCAGCGCGGATCATCACTACCGTGATGTTGTCCTTGCCGCCTCGGGAATTTGCGAGCGCAATCAGTGCCTTGACAGCTTCGTCACCCGGCTTCGTCGCGTAGGGGAGGAGCTCTTCCGGCCCTTCGAGGTAGCCCGAGAGGCCATCTGAACAAACAAGGTAAACGTCGCCAGGAAGCAGGTCGAGAACGAGGGTATCTGCTTCAATACGCTCGTAGACGCCGACCGCGCGCACAATGGCGTTGCGCTGGGGAAGTTTCTCCACCTGCTCACGCGTCATCTTCCCGCGCTTGACGAGCTCATTGGCGACCGTGTGGTCTTCCGTCACCTGCTGGGCGGAGCCGCCTCGAAGCAGATAGACGCGGCTGTCCCCGCAGTGGGTCACGAAGACCTTCTTGCCGAGCACGAGGAGCCCGGAGAGCGTCGTCCCCATCCCGCGCTTGGCTTGGTCGCGAGCGGCCTCCTCGTAAATGCGCGTACTCGCAGTGGAAACAGCCGCTTCAAGCATCGCGGCGACCTCCTTCTGCGTGACGCGCCGTGCGCCGCGTGCGTCGTCGACGAAGTCGGTCAGGAGTTCAGCGTCCTTCTTGACCTCGTCGTGGAACGCGCGAACGGCCATCGCGCTGGCGACTTCGCCGGCCGCGTGGCCACCCATCCCGTCGGCGACGACAAAAAGGCCCATCTTCTTATCGACTAAGAAGTTGTCCTCGTTGTGCTCGCGCACTCGACCAACGTCCGTCGCGGCGTGAAAGCGGATGGCATCCGTCATGGCGGCGGCACTCTAGACCGAAACGTGTCGAAACGGCACATCCGAGCGGCGCCTCACGACGTTCCTTCGCACCTGTGGAGCACGCTGTCGTTTTTCTCTGGATCAGGCTGTGCTAATGCACTGGAATAATTGATTATTCGTCGTCGCTTTCGGCGTCCCCTTTGGAATCGCGGAGGCCGAGCGCCTTGCACTTCTTGTAGAGATGGCTCCGCTCAAGGTCGAGGGCGCGCGCCGTCGCCGCCATTTGCCCGTGATGGTGGAGCATTGCCTCTTTGAGAATCTGGCGCTCCGCCTCCTCAACAAGCACCCGAAAAGGGACCGTTGGGCGATAGAGCGACGTCGGCGTACCAGGTGCGCTCCCGGGGAGGCAGCTGCGGACGTCGTCGGCAGAAATACGATCGTCCGGCGTGAGAATAACGACGCGCTCGATGAGGTTCCGGAGCTCGCGGACGTTCCCCGGGAAGCTGTACGCGGCGAGCGCGTCCAAGGCGGCGGCGTCGAAGGCCATCCCACGACGGTCGTTTGCTTTCGTAGCAATTCCAAGGAAATGCTCGGCGAGGAGGGGGATGTCCTCCCGGCGGGCACGGAGCGGCGGGAGGTGAAGGGGGACGACGTTGAGGCGATCGTAGAGGTCGGGACGGAAGGCGTGACTGTCGCAGGCGACGACCAAATCTTTGTTGGTCGCGGCGACGACGCGCACGTCCACTTTGAGCGTTTCATTCCCACCCACGCGCTCAATTTCCCGCTCTTGGAGCACCCGAAGTAGCTTTGCCTGCATGGCGACAGGCATGTCGCCGACTTCGTCAAGAAACAGCGTTCCTCGGTCGGCTCGTTCGAATTTTCCTCGGCGTTGCTTCGTGGCTCCGGTGAAGGCGCCTGCTTCGTGACCAAAAAGTTCGCTCTCGATCAATTCGCTCGGGAGCGCCGCACAATTGAGCTTCTCGAGAGGTCCTTTTGCGCGCGGGGAGAGCTCGTGAATCGCGCGAGCGACGAGCTCCTTGCCGGTGCCGCGCTCGCCAGTAACCAAGACACTTGCTTGAGATTTCGCGGCTCGCGCGATCTGTTCCGCGAGGCGCAGCATGACGCTGCTCGTCCCCACCAGCGCGCCACCGGCACCGGTTTTTGCGCGGAGATCTTTCGCCTCGGTCTCTGCGCGATCGAGGCGAAGTGCCGTTTCTACATGGACAAGAAGGGCGTCTGTATTGAGCGGCTTCTCGAGAAAGGTGAGCGCACCAAGCTTCGTCGCCCGTACGGCGGTGTCGATCGTGCCGTGGCCGCTCATCACGATTACCGGGATGTCTAGCTTAGATTCACGAATCTTTTTAAGGAGATCGAGGCCATCGCCGTCCGGGAGCATGACGTCAAAAATGCAGAGATCGTAGCTCCGCTTGTCGAGCTTTTCTCGGGCGACCTTCACGCCCCCCGCCACGTCGACCGCGTATCCCTCCAGGGAAAGGGTCTTCTGGAGCGTCGTCAAGATAGCCGGTTCGTCGTCGACCAGGAGCAGATGTGCGCGAGCCATTCGGTTACGCTAGCGAACGTCACGCCCCGCGTATCGCCAGACGGCGTCGCCCGCGGTAAGGCTTTGCCCATGATTGACGACACCGTCGCAGCGCTCCTTGCTCAGGTTGCCGACGTGGGGCTCCCGGAGCGCATCGAACCGGCGATCGCTGCCGTCGATCCTCTCGTGCGCGGCGCGGTGCGAACCCGCGTTCTTGCCGCCGTTGAGGCGGCGAAAGCCAAGGTTCCGGCCGCCGACCCCGACCACCAACTCGCGCTCGCCTTCCTCCTCGCACAGAACGCCGTCGGCGCAGAACCGGTCGCCCCCGGCGGCGATGGCTATCGGGCGATGCACACGACCTTTGACGTCGCCGACGGAAACGCCGTTGCTGCACGGTTCCGCGAGCGATCGGCACCATTCCTTAAGAAGAAGACGACGAATCGTAGCCTCTCTTTCGGTCTGTTTGCGATCCTCGCGACCGCCGTCTCGGCAGCCACATTTCTCGCGATGCGCGAGAAGCCA
This sequence comes from Myxococcales bacterium, assembly GCA_013298325.1. Classification (GTDB taxonomy): domain Bacteria; phylum Myxococcota_A; class Polyangia; order Polyangiales; family Polyangiaceae; genus JAAFHJ01. The sequence goes on from JAAFHJ010000007.1 coordinate 11,754, forward strand.
AGCGCAGAAGATGAATTTTTTCAATCCTCGCTCGGTGTTGCTCTCAATGATCCATTTACCAATGCGGTGATCGACGGAGCCGAGTCGGGAAACGCTGCCGCTTTCACCGCGCCCGCCTTCGTAAAGCAGGTGGGGGCCGGAAATTCTTCAAAATTTCAGGATTTTTTTGCAGAGATCCCGAAGGCCGCTGCGAACCCCGGCCCTATCGATGAAGCGACCGCTTCGTTGTTTGTGAAAGAAAATGCACTCAATGAGGGGCTGCTCGCGGCAAACCTTCCTGTCGTGCTGCATTCCTACGTCGGGGCGACCTCGCGCGGACGCGCCGTCTGGGCTACCGCCTACTATACCCCCCGATATTTGACGTTCTCCCTTGCGGGGAAGGACTTTCCACTTGCGTTGGGGCGCCGCATGGATGGCGTCAATCTAAAGGATGCGCGCGCGGTAAAACTCGATGCGGAAACGTGGGGGCTTGTCTCGTTGAATTTGGCGGAGGAAGAGGTCGCGACTGGTCTCGTTCAGCCGCTTGGCGCGAGCGAAGGGCTCACGGCCTTCGAGCGGTCGATCGCGCCGCTCCTCGAAGAATTCGTGATGCCCGAGGTCGAGAAAAATGTGCATCTTACACGAAAAGACCTCCAAGATGTCGAGGCGCTGCGTCGGCGTCGCCTCGCAGTAAATGCTGAGATTGCTTCGAGCTTTTTAAGCTCCTACAAGGCGCCAACGACCTATCGAGTCTCCCCGCGCAGCCGTGCCGCCATGGACGATTCGATTCGGCGCGGAGTTGCCGCGAAACCGCTGCGCGCCCTCCTCGATGCAGACGCCACCCTCGGTCGCTATCGGCCGCGGCTGGACCGGCTTGTTCTCGCGCATGCGTCAGACATCGCTTACTTTTTCGCCGCGCAGAACCTCGAAGCAAAGCGCCTGTCTGCCCTCGGGCGGACCGACGTCGGCGAACCGCTACTCACCGCCGCCGCCTGCTACCGCTTGCTAAGCGATGGGAGCGAGCGGGCCGAAATGCCGAACGAGGTGCTCTGGTCGTTGCTCGAGAATGCCTACGACGGGAGCTACGCCACAGGCGTATCGCTTCGGAATGCCTTGGGAAAGCTGTTTGGTACCGAGGCGCTCCCCGCCGATCCAGCGAGCGCTTCCGGCCGCGCGGCGATTCGTGCGCTCTTCACGCATTCCGTCCCCGAGCGCGCGGCGGCGGCCCGGGACAACTACGCCCTTCTTTTAGGCGCCCCGCCGGCCCCCCTCGGGGTGGCGGTTCGTTGACGCAATTTCCGGCGCGCCGACGTGCCGGGTGTATGGTTCGCCCGCCCTATGGGACGCCTTCCTTTTTCGCGCTCGGTCGCCGCTGTTCTCATCGCCGTTTCGCTCGCCGCGTGCGGCCCCAAAGGGCCCGTCGAGCCGCCGCACACGGCGCCGACCGGCCTTGTCGCCGACGACGCCTTTCCGGCGGAAGTTCACGCACTTCTCGGGATGGATCCCAACGATCCCCAGCGCCCGCGCGAGCTTGCTGTCGTCACGACCAAGCAGATCGCCCGCGCGTCGAACCGCTTTAAGCAGCGCGATCCCGAGGGGGGCCTGACGGCGCTCGCCGGGGCCCTTTCGCTCGTCCGCGCCGGCGAGTTCCAAAAGGCGCTCCTCGGCGCCGAGGGGGCGACCGTGCTCGACGCCGCCGCCCGCGAGTACGCCAAGCGCGGCGACGAGGGGCGAGCTGAGGCTTCCTATCGGATGTTGCTACAGATTTCGCCGGAGGCCGAGGACGCAAAATCCCACCTCGCCGCCCTCGGTGCCTGGGGGGCTTCCGGAACGTCTCCGCTGCTGATCGCGGGGGAAAAGGCGCGTTCGACGCAGACGCGCCAGCTCCTTGAGCCGACCGCAGAAGCGCATACAGACGCGGAAAAGAGCACCCTTCGCTGGCTCGACGAGGCGTTCCTCCTCCGCGATCGCCATCGAAAGATGCAAGGTGCACCGACCCAGCCAGAGGCCTCTGAGGCGCTTCGGGCTTTCCAGACGGGGCCCTCGCTCCTCGCGGCGATCCATCTCCGGAGCGCCAATGCGGCGGCGGCGAAGGCGGCTCTCGAGCTCCCGAACGTCCACCCGCTTGTGCGGGAAGACCTGATGAAGCTTATCGAAAAGGTGGCGAAGGACCCGACCGCCGAAGCCTGGCTCGACCTCTCGCGCGCCCTCCGCCCGGCCGATGGCGATGACGACGGTGAGAGCGCCCCGATCCTCCGCGCGGCAAGCTTCGCCGCGGCGGCGGAGGCCTACCGGCTCGATCCCACGGAACCTTCGGCGGCGCTCACCACGGCGATCTGGCTCTCGGACATCGGCATGGCCGATGCTGCCCCCGGCGTCCTCGTCGCGGCGGTCAAGAAGGTGCAAGATCCCCGCTTCGTTTCGCTGGCTCTCAATGTCGCTTTCGACGGTATGGTTGCCGCTCTTGAGCACGAAGATCCCGCGCAAGCGCGCCTCATCTACAAGGAGGCTGCCCCGCTCCTCGAAGTGGCCCGCAAGAAGGAATTTGCCGGCAAACTCCGCCCGAGCCCCGCCGCCCTCGATGGGACTCTCGCCGACGCCTACCTGCGCGAAGCCGATCTCGATCATGCGTTTGAAACGCTGACGAAAGTCGCAAAGAGCGAGCCCTCGTCGGCGGCATTCGTGAACTTGGCGCGCGTCGAAGAACACCGGCGCCACCCGGATGTTGCCGCCGGGCACCTCGACGCCGCGATCGCCGCCGCGGAAGGGCCGCTCGCCCGCGCCGAGATCCTCACGTTGCGTGGCGCTCTCGAGCGCCGCCGAAATCGCTCCGACGCAGCGACCACTGCGTTCGCGCAAGCACTTGAAGTCCTTTCAAAAGCTCGCGCGGCGACGTCGCCGGAAGAGCGGGCTCGCGCCGAACGCATGATCGGCACCGTCTACGACGAAGCCGGCGCCCCGGCGAAGGCGGCCGCCGCCTACCTGCGCGCCATCGATGCTGGAGCCCGTGACAAACGGGTGCAAGGTGCACTTATTGGCAGCGCCGTCGCGCGCGCCTACCTCGCCCATGACGAAGCGGCCGCCCACCGGGCTCTCGACAAGGGGCTCGCCTTCGACCTCGAAGAGACCGACCTCGTTTACGCGGCGCTCTGGGCCAATGCGCTTGAAAAAGATGCAAAAACGGCCGAGTCCGACGCGGTAAAGCGCGTGCTCGGGAAGGCGGAGAGCGACCCGCGCTGGGTCGGTGCGCTAGCGCGCTTCGCCCGCGGCAAGCTCGATGCAGCCGCCCTCGCGCCGCTCGCGCAGACGCCCGCTCAGCGCGCCGAGGCGCTCTTCTACACAGCGGTCGCCGCAAAGGGGCGTGGCGAGGCGGCAAAGGCGGAGGAGGGCTTCCGCGCGGTCGTCGCGACGGGCGCGATCGAGCTCATGGAGTATCAGCTCTCGCGGGACTTCCTCGACGCGACGCGCTCGAATTTTCACGCAAAATTGCCCGAGTACGGCCTGCCGTGAGCGAGCGGGTTCGCTTCCTCCGCGAACCGGCCACGACCTGGAGCCGCCTCGGCTCGCTGCGCCTCCGCGCGCGCGCAGTCGCCGAAGGGGTCTGGGCGGGGGCCCACAAGAGCCGCCGCCGGGGCTCCGGCATTGAGTTCGGCGAGAAGCGCTCCTACGCCGCCGGAGACGACCTCCGCTGGCTAGACCGGCGCTCACTTTTGCTGTTTGATAAATTGGTCGTTCGTCAGTTTGAGACGGAGACCGATCGCGCCCTTCGGCTCGTTGTTGACGCAACAGCGAGTATGGGGTTTTCAGGAATTTCCGGGAGTTCTGCGTCGCGCGCTTCGAAGTACGAAGCGGCCGCAACGGTCGCTGCCGTCCTCGCACGCCTCGCCCTCAAAGGGGGAGACCCCTTCGGAATCGCTCTGTTTGGCGGGAAGAGTTCCCGCGAAGATGCGCCGCGGGGCGTGCAGAACCTCCCCGTCCGCGCCGGCAAGGAGGGCTGGGAGCGCCTCGTCGACCTCCTTGAGGAGACGACCCCCGCCGGCGATGCCGTCGCCGACCCGACCCTCGCCGAGCAGGCCTTTGGGATCCTTCTTCGCGGGGCGCGCCGGGGCTCCCTCGTCGTCGTGATTTCGGACCTCCTCGACCGCGACGAAGCGCAAGAAAAACTACTGTTTGGGCTCGCGAGCCGCGGACGCGTGCTCGTCGTGTTGCGCCTCCTCGACCGCGACGAACGGACATTCCCCTTCGCCGAAGCGACCGAACTCCGCGGGCTCGAAGGGGACCTCGTACGGACCGCCGACCCCTCGGTCGCGGCCGCCTATCAGCAAGCGCTAGCCGACGACGAAGCGCGCCTCCGCCAGGAAATTGAGGCCCGCGGCGGTCGGCTCGTCGTCCGTAGTAGCGACGACGACCCGATCGAGATCGTGCGCGCCGTCCTCAATGCTGCTTGGCACGAAGTCGGTTGACGCCAAAAAAAGATGCAGCCTGCATCCAAGTGGGTGCAGGCTGCATGGGGTTCACCGGGGACGGCGCGGAGGGGCGCTCACTCGGCGGGGGCGTGCTCGGGCGTGTGGGGGGGCGGCGGCTCGTCGTCCTCGACGGTTCCGTCCTTGGTGAAGTCCTGGGGCGGGAGCCCGCGAACCTTCCGGATCCATTGGGAAAGATCGTCGAGATACGAGTAGATCACCGGGACTGCGACGAGGGTGAGGAGGAGCGAGAAGCTCTGGCCACCGACAATGACGCCGGCGGTCGCCCGGTTGAAGCCGGAGCCGATCCCCTTCGAGACGAGGAGCGGCATCATGCCGGCGACGAAGGCGATGGTCGTCATGAGAATCGGCCGGAGGCGGTCGCGATTCGCATGCAGAATCGCTTCATCGCGCGGCTGCCCTTCTCGGCGTAGCTGATTGGTGTGATCGACCTGAAGAATCGCGTTCTTCTTGACGACGCCGAAGAGCACGAAGATCCCGAGCGCCGCGAACATATCAATCGCTTGATCAAAGAGAACAATCGAGAGAACGGCGAAGGGGAGCGTGAGCGGAAGCGAGGAGAGGATCGTGACCGGGTGGAGCCAGGAGTTAAACTGGGCCGCCAGGATCAAGTACATAAAGACGAAGGCCATCAACATCGCAAAGAGGAAGCCCTTTGCCAGCTTCGCCATCTCCTTCGTCTGCCCGGCCGGCTCAAATTTGAAGTCGCCGGGGAGGTTCTTCGCCTTGACCAAGTTCTGCATTTGCGTACCGATTCCGCCTTCGCTGTAGCCGGGGGCGGCGTTGGCAAAGAACTGGACGACGCGCTGGCGACCGAGGCGATTGATCACGCTCGGGCCTTCGCTCCGCACGAGCGTCGCGATCTGGCCGAGTGGCACTGAACCGAGTTTGGCGGAGCGCATCGGGAGCTCGCGGAGGGAGGCTTCGTCGACGCGATCGCTCGCGACGGAACGGAGGTGAATGTCGAACTGTTCACCGCCTTCCGAGAAGCGAGAAATCTCCTCACCTTCCACGAACGTACGTAGCGTTGCCGCGGCATCGGCGAGATTGACGCCGAGGTCGGCGGCGCGATCCCGGTCGATACGGACGACGATTTCCGGCTTGCCGGGATAGACGTTTGAATCGACGTCGACGGCGCCCGGGATCTTCCGGAAGTCGGCCAAGAGTTCCGTCGATTTCGTGGTGAGTTCGTCGAGGTTGCGCGCCTTCAAGTAGTACTGAATTTTTGCGCTCTGCATGCCGCCGCCGCCGAAGTCGGAGACGAGCGCGAGGGAGACCCGGTACCCCTTCGGAGCGAGCGGGACGATCTTTTCGCGAGCGATGTTCATCACTTGGCTCTGCGAATTCTTGCGGGCGTCCGGCACGCTGAGGGCGACGTAGACCGTGCCTTGGTTCTGCGTCTTCTGTTCGTCGGCGCCGACGGTGACGAGGGTGCCGGTGACTTCCGGCATTGCACGGAGGGCGCGGGCCATGCGTTCGGCTTCGAGTTCGGTGGCGCGGAGACCGGTCCCTTCCGGCGCGCGAAGGACGACTTCGAACTGGGCCTTGTCGTCGTCGGGGAGGAAGCCGGTTTTGGCCTTGCCGGCGAGCGGGAAGCAGCCGCCGAGCGAGACCACGCAGGCGAGCACGACGATCCAGCGACGCTTCATGGCGCCGGCAAGGAGCCAGAGGTAGCCGCGCTCGAGAGGCTTGTAGAATACATCTACTGCGCGCTCCAGGATCGGCCGCTTCGCGCCGGGGACGTGCTTGGCGAGCTTCAGCCACTGGGAGGCGAGCATCGGCGTGAGCGTGAAGCTCACGAAGAGCGAGACGGCGATCGAAACCGACATCGTCACGCCGAACGAGGCGAGGAAGCGACCGGGGATTCCGCCAAGGAAGGCGACCGGAAGGAACACGGCGACGAGGGAGAGCGTCGTCGCGAGGACGGCGGGGCCGATTTCTTTCGTCCCTTCGCGGGCTGCGCGAACCGGAGAATAGCCGCGCTTTTCAATGAAGGAGAAGATGTTTTCGAGGACGACGATCGCGTCATCGATGACGATACCGACGGCGAGCGCGAGCGCGAGGAGGGTGATGACGTTTAGCGTGTAGCCCTGGAAGGCCATGACGGCGAAGGTGCCGATGATCGACGTCGGAATAGCGAGGGCTGCGATGAGCGTACTGCGCGCATTTCCGAGGAAAAGGAGCACGACAAGCGCCGCCAAGAGGGCGCCGAGGATCAAGTGTTCCTTGACGCCTTCCGTGCCAGTCCGGATAGAACCCGAGTTGTCGCGGAGGACTTCAATCGAGTAGCCATTCGGCAGATTCGGCTTGAGATCCTCGATCTTCTCGCGGATGGAATCGACGACGGTAATGGTATTTGAACCGGACTGCTTGCGGACGGCAAGAACGACGGTCGATTCGCCATTCCAACGGGCCGCACTCGCCGGCTCTTCGGCGGCGTCTTCGACGGTTGCGACGTCTTCCACGCGGATCATTCCGCCGTTTTTGTCGCGCAGAACGAGGCGTTCGAGGTCGCTCGCCGACTTCACCCGGCCGTCTACACGAAGGGTGAGGCGGTCTCCGCCGCTCTCGACGGTGCCGCCGGGGACGGTGAGGTTCTGGGAGGAGATCGCTTGGGAGAGATCTTGAATTGTGAGCCCGTAGGAGCGGAGGCGCTCCGCTTTCACGCGGACGTTCACCTGCCGGGAGACGCCGCCGATGAGCTTGACCTGACCGACGCCGAGCACCGTCTCGAAGTCACGACGGATCTTTTTGTCCGCAAATTCAGTGACATCGCGAACCGGCTTCCCCGGGGCTCGAAGCGCGATGTAGAGGATCGGGGAGGCGTCGGGGTCGAGCTTGGAGACGGTCGGAGGGTCGATGCCGGCCGGGAGATCGGGGAGCACCCGGTTGACCGCGTCGCGGATTTCCTGGACGCCGACGTCGGCGTTCTTCTCAAGGACGAAGGTCACAACGACCTGGGAGACGCCCTCGGCGGAGACGCTTCGAAGCTCGTCGATGCCGCCGACGGTATTGACTGCTTCTTCGATCTTGTCGGAGACGTCACTCTCCATGTCCCGGGCGCCGGAGCCGGGGAGAACCGTCGTAATAATGACGATAGGTAGGTCGACTTTGGGGAACTGATCGACCCCGAGTCCGCTGTAGGCCGCACCGCCTACAACGAGAATGATGATGGTGAGTACCCACCCAAAAATTGGGCGCCGGATGCAGAGCTCAGCGAGCCATTGCATGATCGATGTTCCTTTGGTGACAGCAGCCGTGCGAAGCGAAAAAATGCGCGGGTCGATGCGCGTGAGGACGTGCGATCAAGGCGCGACGGGGTCCCCATCCCGGAGGGTAGTGGCGGGAGCGTCGACGACGTTGGTCGCCTCCGTCAGCCCTTCAAGGATATAGTTTTCCTTGGTACCTTCCTGAAATCGTACGAGATGTTCTTCGGCAAGCCCGTTGGCAATCACGAATACGCTGCCGTTCGGAGCGGAACCGCGGATCGCCGTTTTCGGCACCGCAATCACGTTTCGGTCGCCAGCTCCTACGCGCACCGTCGAAAACATGCCGGGCTTCAATTGTCCTTCTGTATTCGAAACAATCGCCTCAACGACCATATCCCGCGTCTCGCGACGGAGCACGGGGCTCACGAAGCGGACTTCCGCTTGGAATTTTTTGTCGCCAAAGGCCGTGGTGGTGAACTCCAGCTTCGTTCCCGATTTCACGGAGCCGGCGATGCGCTCAGGGACGGCGATCTCGATGCGTAGCGGGTCGACCGCATACAGCGAAACGACCTTGCTCTGCGCCTGGACATACTCACCGACCTGGACGAAGCGCTCGCCAACCGTTCCTGAAAACGGCGCGCGGATGATGCCGTCGCCCAGGGTTTTTGCCGCCATCGATGCCGACGCGGAGGCCGCCTGAACCTGCGCCGTCGCAGTCCGGCAGGTGGCGAGGGCGCGGTCGTGTTCCGCGGCGCTAATCGCCCCAGAAGCGAAGAGCGTATCCGACCGATCACACTCGGTTTTTGCGATGGCCGCCTGGGAGTCGGCGACCTTTGCCTGGGCGCGCGCCATTTCTGCCGTGAAGTTGGCGCCGCGCGTGTCGAGGCGCGCGAGGATGTCCCCTTTCTTCACCACCGCGCCGCGTTGTACCGCAATTTCAAGGACTTTCCCGATCGCGTCGGCGGCGACCATCGCCTCACGATCGGCGAGGATCGTTCCAGTGACCGAGGTGTCGTCGGGGATCGAAGCCTTCGTCGCCGGGGCGAGCGTTACTTTCGTCGCCGGGCGAGCGGCCGGCTTGTCCGCGGACGCGGTGGCCTCCGATTTGTGGCAGGCGAGATCGAAAAATGCCGCGGGGAGGGCCAAGAACAGGAGCGGCGCCAGGCGGCTGAAGGGCGTTCGGGGGGCATGCATGGGTGTAACTATACAGTTACCATGCGCAGGTGCAACCAAATGGTTACATGGGTCCCCCGATCCTGTCGGATCGTGGTAGCGTGCCGTCGATGAGTGAGGTGCACACCAGTCGCGAGCGAATCTTGTGGGCGGCGGCCCGCGAGTTTGCCGATCGCGGCCTAGCCGGTGCTCGCGTGGACCGGATCGCCGAAGTCGCGGAGTGCAACAAGCAGCTGATTTATCGTCACTTTGGCGACAAGGACGGCCTCTATCACGCCGTCCTGATCGGTGTCCTTGAGCGGAAGATCGTACCTGTCGAACTCCGGGACATTCCCTTTGGGGATGTCGTTGCGTTCCACTTTCGCTGGTTCGCCCAAGAGGACCTTCTCCGTCGACTACTCCTTTGGGAGGCGCTCAGTTTTGACGGAACGGTCGTCGCTGAAGAGATTCGTTCCGAGCATATTCGCAAGGATATCAAAGAGTTTCGTGAGACGCATCACCTTCAGGAGGTCCCCCTTGAGGAGACGCCGATGATGATGATTGCCGCCTTCGCGATGGCGATTTTCCCAAGCGCGTTCCCGCAGATGGTGAAGCTGCTCACCGGCCATCTCCCGAGCGATCCTGAGTTTCGCGACCGGTACACCGCTTTCTTGTCTGGCTTCGACATCGAGTCGTTCCGGAAACCCTTCGCCGCGTCCGCCTGTGTCGACGATGGGAAGTGCGCGAAAGCAGAGGCTTTTTTTCGCATGCTCGCGGGTAAGATTCCGCCGCCCATTCCGTCTGGCTTTGACCTCGAAGGGCCGAAGAGCGCGCCGCTCAGCGTGCCGCGGCCCGTCAAGGCGCCCTCGACGCGGTCCCAAAAAGCGAAGGCCAAGCCGGAATCGGGGGACGTTCCCGCGAAGGCGGCAAAGCCGGCAAAGAGGCGAGGCGCGTGAGCCTTCAGTCGGCATTTGCTCTTGGAATTGCTGCACTTGTAGCGCTACCGCTCGTCGCCCATCGGCTCCGCAAGCGGGAACCTCGATCGGTGGCATTTGCACCGATTCGCTTCGTCCCGAAGGTGCAGGTCCCGACCCAGCGCCGGCGCGCCCTCGAAGACAAACCGCTCTTTGCAGCCCGAGCGGCGGCGGTTGTGGCCCTCGCCCTTCTCGGGGCGACGCCGTTTGCGCATTGTGACGCGGTGACGCTCGGCCGCCATGGGGGGGCATCCCTCGCTGTTGCCGTCGTGATCGACGACTCGGCGTCGATGCAGGCGCCGACGGCGGCCCGCGGCGAGACCCGCTTCGCGAAGGCTCATGCCGCCGCCCTGACGCTCCTCGGCGAGCTCCGTGACGGCGACTCCGCCTACCTGATTTCTGCAAGTAAACCGCCGCGTCTCCTCGCTGGCGGGGACGTCGCCACTGCACGGACCGCGCTCGCCCACCTCGATGCCCCCGAAGGCGCGCCGCGCGCCACCGATGCCCCCAACGACCTCCCAGCGGCGCTCTCGCTCGCCGCCGGGCTCGTCCGCGAGGCGCCCCAGGTTGATCGGCGGGTCGTGCTGCTCTCGGACCTCTGCGACGGCAGCCAGGCGGCGCTCCCGTTCGGGGAGACCGACGCGCCCCCCGGGACCAAGCCGGCAGACGACCAGGTATCTTACATGCTTCCGCTGCCGGAGCTGGCCGCCGCCTTCGATGATTGTGGTATTCTTTCCGCAGACTTGCGCGGTGATCGCGTCGTCGTATCGACGGCATGCAGCCGCCCGTTGGTCGGAAAAAACCGGCGCGTGGAACTGGCAACCGCGCGCGGCGAGGTCCTCGCGACAGCGCCACTGATCGCCGACGGGGAGCCGTCGAACGCCGCCGAGGTCGCCCTCGACGGACGTGCCGCCGGTGCAACGTTCGTCGTGACGCTGCCGCTTGCCCGCGCAAATTCGAACGAAGGGGGCCTCGTTGCCCGGCTTCGCGCCGGGGACGGGGCGATCGCCGATGGGGTCGCCGCCAACGACGTCGCCCCGTTGCTTGCCGCCCTTTCCGAGCCGGTCCTCGCCGTCGTGACCGCCCAGGAAGAGCGGGGCCCGAGCGCAACAAAACCGATTCTTTTGCAGGCCTTCGCCGCGATCGAGCCCGAGGGACCTTCGCCCGCTTCTGTGGCGGTCCGGCCGCTCCCGAGCATCCCCGATCGCCCCGAAGACCTCGCCGCCTTTAAGGGAATTGTCCTCGATGATCCGCCCGGCCTCTCCCCGGAACAGCGGCGGACGCTCCGCACCTTTGCCGAAGGGGGGGGCGTCGTCGTGCTTGCCCTTGGGCCGAAGGCGGCGCGCGGTCGCCTCGGGCAGACCTTCGAACCGTGGTTTTCTCACCCGCTCACCTGGGGGCCGACGGGCGGTATCTCTGGTGTCGGTCGCGAGAAAACAACGGCAAAAGATCCGGTCGATTTGAGGTTTTCCGTCGATCCAAGTGGGCTCGACGCGCTCGCCCCGCAAGGGCGAACCACGTTTGACCCCGACGACAGCAAGCACTTCTCGACGATCCTGCGTTGGTCCGATGGCGAACCGCTCGTGGCGACGCGGACGCTCGGCGACGGCGAACTTTTCGTCACCACCTTGCCCTTCTCCGCAGACGCCAGCGACTTTCCGTTAAGGCCGGCATTTCTCAATATTCTTCAGGGATTTATCGCAGCGACCGTCGGCCACGCGGCCCCGCGTCGCACCGTCGCAGGGGCCACGTGGGCGCTCCCGAGCGACGTGACTTCGGTGCGCGGGCCCCAAAGCGCCGATGGGCAAGGTCCCCTCCTCGACCTCCTCGAAGAAGGGCGGGTGCGGTCGGCGAGCCCTCGCTTCATCGGCGCGTACACGGTCACCACGCGCCCCGGTCGATGCACGCAGAAAGAGTGCGAGCGGGAAGAGCGTCGTGTCGTCGCCCCCGCCGCCGAAGAGATCGGCCCCGCGCCGCGCCCGCTTCCAAAGGGGGTTGCGCCGACGGGGCACGAAGGCGCCCGAGTCGAGACCGACGTGAGCTGGGTCGTCGCGCTCGTGGTGCTTGGCCTGGTCGCCCTGGAGCTCGGGCTCCGCCTTCTCACCGGCCGACCGTCAACCGACGACGCGCTTACGGCGGCGAACGTCTCCAAACCTCTTGTAAAATCATGAGTCTATTTCCTCTGCCTGCTCTCGCCACGGCCCACTCTCACGCCTTCCAGCGGGCGATGCGCGGGAAAGCCCAGCGCGGAACCGCCCCTCCCGCCGGCCACTCAACGGCGCAGTCCGACGATTTCTGGACCTGGCGCGGCCAGATGTACGCCGCCGCGACGCGGATGGATCCCGAGAGCACCTACCAGGTCGCCAAGGTCGCTTACGCGGAGCTTGCCGCCGCTGGCGTGCGCACCGTCGGTGAGTTCCATTACCTGCATCATGCACCGGACGGGACCCCCTACGACGACCGCCTGATCCTCTCCCACGCGGTGATTCGTGCCGCCAAAGAGTGTGGCCTCCGGATCTCGCTCCTCCGCTGCGCCTACTTTCGCGCCGGACCGGGGCGCCCGCCGGAGCCGGGCCAGCGCCGCTTTTGCGACCCGACCGCCGATGCCGTCCTCCGGGATGTCGACGGTTTGCGTGCATTCTACAAGGACGATCCCGACGTCGTCATCGGCCTTGCCCCGCACAGCGTGCGTGCGGTGCCTCCCGCATTTTTCAAAGAGATCAGCGACTACGCTCGGGCCCACGATCTCCCGATCCACGCGCACGTGAGCGAACAACCCCGCGAGGACGACGAATGCGTCGCCGAAACTGGCCGTCGCCCCGCGGAACTCCTCGCGGAACTCGGTGTGCTTTCCCCGCGCTTTGTCGGCGTCCACGGAACGCAGCTCCTCCCCCATGAAGCGAAGCTCTTTGGCGAAGCGGGCGCTTTTCTTGCCGTCTGCGCGACCACGGAGCGGGACCTCGGCGACGGCCTCCCCGATCTCGTGAGCCTCCGCGACGCTGGCGTCCGACTATGCACCGGCATCGATAGCCACGTCCTCACCGACCCCTTCGACGACCTCCGGAGCCTTGAGACCCACGCGCGGTTGCGGACCAAGAAACGTGTGACCTTTCAGCCGCTTACCGAGAGTCCCGCCGAAGCTCTTTGGCGGGAAGGCTCCCTTCACGGGGCGCTCGCGTGCGGATTTTCCGACGTCGGTGGCTCTGTGCTCCTCGACCGTGAACATCCGTCGCTCGCCCTCGTCGACGACGCCGACCTCCTCGATGCCGTCGTGTTTTCCGGATCTCCCGCCCTCGTGCGGGGCCTCCGCGCCGACTGACGGTTCCCCTCGGTTGCAGCGCCGTCCTGTGCGAGGGTAGCGCCCGCGCGTTTCGCCCTCGCCCCCGCGGGGAGCACGTCTCTGGGCCGACTTTGCCGGCTCCCCGTGAAGGCCTTGCCGAATGTTCAACGATTTTTTTACCGCCGCCAATCTCCTAAGTCTCCTCTCTCTGTCTTTGATGGAGATCGTACTTGGGATTGATAATATCGTCTTTCTTTCGATTGTTACGGCCGATTTGCCGAACTCGAACCGGACGAAAACCCGGCGTATCGGTCTCGTCCTTGCCTTAGGGATGCGCATCGGTCTCCTGATGACGCTCTCGATGATCATGCGGATGCAGAATCCGCTATTTTCGGTCCTAGGCAGAGAAATTACCGGGCGTGACCTCGTACTCATTCTCGGCGGAGCCTTCCTCGTCGGGAAGAGTGCCCTTGAGATCTACGAGAAGATCCAAGAACACGAAGATGCCGAGGACGGGAAGGTTCGAAAGCCACGTACAAACGTGCTTTTTATCCTCCTTCAAATCATGATTCTCGACATCGTGTTTAGCCTCGACTCGGTGATCACCGCGGTAGGCATGGCACAGAATCGAGGGGTCATGATCGCGGCGATGCTGATCGCCGTCGGCGTCATGGTCATCTTCGCGGGGCAGGTCGGCGATTTCGTCAATCGGCACCCGAGCGTGAAGATCCTGGCGCTCGCGTTCCTCGTGCTCATTGGCGGGATGCTCGTGATTGAGGCGCTCGGCGTCCACGTCTCGAAGGCGACCGTCTATACGGCGATGGGCTTCTCGCTCGCCGTCGAGCTCATCAACATGCGCTTGCGGAAAAAGACCCACGGAAAGCCGCCGCTTCCGGCCCACGCTGCTTCCGGTGCAGCTTCGTCCGACAGCGCCGAGAAACACTGACAGTCGGCTGACACCCCGCTCGACGATCCTGAACCCATGCCCGCATCCAACGACGCCTCGACCCCGTTCAAGCTCGTCTCCGGTTTTGAGCCCCGCGGTGACCAGCCGCGGGCCATCGAGGAGCTGGTCCGTGGCCTTGAGCGCAACCTGCAACACCAGGTATTGCTTGGAATTACGGGCTCCGGGAAGACGTTCACCATCGCAAACGTCATCCAGCGGACCCAACGCCCCGCCCTGATTCTCGCCCCCAACAAGACGCTGGCTGCCCAGCTCTACGGCGAGATGAAGGAGCTCTTCCCGGAAAACGCCGTCGAGTATTTCGTCAGTTACTACGACTACTACCAGCCAGAAGCCTACGTCGTAGCCTCCGATACTTTCATTGATAAAGATGCGATCGTAAACGACGCGATCGACCGCATGCGCCACTCCGCGACGCACTCGCTCCTGTCGCGGCGGGACGTGATCATTGTCGCGTCGGTGAGCTGCATCTACGGCATCGGCTCCGCGGAGAGCTACCAGGGGCTTCTGATTCGTGTCAAAGTTGGTGAGGAATTCCGGAGGGATACGCTCCTCCGGATGCTCGTCGACATCCAATACGAGCGCAACGACATCGACTTCCACCGTGGGACGTTTCGCGTGCGCGGCGACATCGTGGAGGTCTTCCCGGCCTACGAAGAAGACACCGCGATTCGTATCGAGTTCTTTGGCGATACCGTCGACGCGATCAAAGAGGTCGACCCCCTTCGCGGGAAGGTAAAAGGCGTCCGCGATGAAGTCGCGATCTTCCCCGGCTCCCACTACGTCACGCCGCAAGAGCAACTCCGTCGCTCGGTCAGTGCGATTCGCGAGGAGCTCCGCGACCGCCTCGACGAGTTCGACAAGTCGGTGAAGTTCGTAGAGAAGCAGCGCCTTGAGCAGCGAACTCTCTACGACATCGAGATGATGGAGCAGATGGGGTTCTGCAACGGCATCGAGAACTATTCGCGCCATCTCTCGGGGCGGCGCCCCGGCGAAGCGCCGCCGACGCTTATCGACTACTTCCCCAAAGATTTTTTGCTCGTTCTGGACGAATCCCACCAAACGATCCCGCAAGTTGGCGCGATGTATCGTGGGGACCGGGCGCGCAAAGAGACGCTTGTGGAGTACGGCTTCCGTCTGCCATCGGCGCTCGACAATCGTCCATTGAAATTTGACGAGTTCGAAGCGCACATCACCAACGTCATCCACGTCTCGGCAACGCCCGGCGATTGGGAGATGGAGAAGGCCGAGGGGGTCTTCGTCGAGCAGGTGATTCGGCCGACGGGCCTCCTCGACCCGATCGTTGAAGTTCGCCCGGTCGCCGGTCAAGTCGATGATCTTCTGATTGAAATTCGGAAGCGCGTCGCCGCGAACGAGCGCGTGCTCTGTACGACGCTCACGAAGCGGATGTCCGAGGACCTTACCGATTACTATCGGGAACTCGGAGTACGAATTAAGTACCTGCACTCGGATATCGACACCCTCGAGCGCATGGAGATCTTGCGCGATCTTCGGCTCGGCGAATTCGACGTCCTCGTCGGAATTAACCTCCTGCGGGAGGGCCTCGATCTACCCGAGGTTTCGCTGGTCGCCATCTTTGATGCCGACAAAGAAGGCTTCCTCCGGAGCCCGCGATCACTCATTCAGACGATCGGGCGCGCGGCGCGAAATTCCAACGGCCGCGTGTTCCTCTACGGGGACAGGATCACCGCGGCGATGCGCCAAGCGATGGACGAGACCGATCGTCGCCGCGCGATCCAAATCGCCTACAACGCCGAGCATGGCATCACGCCGACGACCGTCGTTCGTGCCGTCACAAACATGCATCCGGGCTCGGGGACTGGTGACTACGTCGACGTCCCTGTTCCGCGCCGTGTGGTCGCCGGGGAGGAACCTTCCGTCGACGATCTCGCCGAGGATATCGTGCGCCTGCGTAAGGAAATGTTCCTTGCTGCCGAGGCCCTCGACTTCGAAAAGGCAGCCCGTCTTCGCGACGAAATCAAACGTACCGAGGCCCGTCTTCGCGGCGAGGGAGGGGACGTCCCCGACGCGGCACCCGAACGCGCGAGCTTCGACCCGTACGCGAAGAAGGCTGGAAAGACCGCAAAAAAATCGGCGTCTTCGAAGGGGAAGGGGGCGCCGTCGCTCGGCACGCCTCTCGTCGGAGCGACGCCGACACGACCGGGAGCCGCGGCGAAACGCCGAAAAAATCCGCTATGAACGGCGTGGTTTCCCTGCGTTTGGGGACAATTCTTCGCTGTCTGGAATCCTGCGAATACCTCATTGACGTCGGGACCGACCACGGCCTCTTGCCGGTCGCCGCGGTGAAGACAGGGGTTGCGCAACGTGCGATCGCCGCCGACCTCCGACCACAGCCGCTTGAGGGGGCTCGCCGCACGATCGCCGCGGCCGGCCTCGGCGACCGCGTGAAGCCGCTCTTGAGCGATGGCCTCGCCGCCCTTGAAGAAGCGGGTGTTCGGCCGCCCGTCGATGCCCTCGCCATCGCAGGCATGAGCGGCGATACGATGGTTCGAATTTGCGACCGGGCCCCGAACGTCGTCGGCGCGCTTGCACAGATCGTCGTTCAGCCCAACTCGGGGATCGACGTCTTCCGCCGCTGGGCCTTTTCCAACTCCTGGCATCTCCAGAAGGAGGTAATGCTGATGGAGAACGGTCGCTATTTTCAAGTATTGGCGTTTGTTCCCGGTGCCGGGGACGACCCCGCCTACGCGAATGCTCCGTTTTCCCGGGAAGAACTGTTCCAGCTCGGGCCGACGCTGCTCCGTCCGGCGGCGATTCATGCGGCGTGGTTTGCAACGCAGGTCGCGCGCGTTGGGGCACTCGTCGAGCAGGGAGTACCCGGATTTGAAGCCGAATATGCCCTTTGGGGACGCGCACTTCGCGCCGCGTCAATCCCCGTCTAGCGACGCGACGCGCCTTGTCACGCCAATGTAAGCGGTCGCCTCCCGGGCTTCGGTCCACCGTCGCGCCATGCGTCCCGTTCTTCGCGTTTCTCGCACTCGTTCTCGTCGTGCCCTTCCGGCCGTCCTCTTCTTTGGAAGCGCTCTCGCGCTCGCCCCTGCCTGCGCGACCAGCGACGGCGATGGGGGCATAGCCGGTGGCGATTCTGGCCTCTCCGACGCGGCGACCGATGGTGGAGCCGCCACCGATGCAACCACCGATGGAAGTGCCGACGGTGCCGTGGACGCCGCGAAGGACGCGTCGTCTGTGGATGGAGCGGTCGCCGATGCCGGCGCCGAGCCGCCTGCGGAAGGGGCCGCTTGCACGACCGGCGCGTCTTTCAGCCGGCCGTGTGGCTACTGCGGGACCCAAAAAGCGCAATGTGTAGAAGGGTTTGTCGCCGCATACTCGGCCTGCTCCGGCGAGGTCACCGCCGCCGATCGGTGCCTCCCCGGCGCCACGCGCATGAGCGCGTGCGGCGCCTGCGGCACCGCAAACGACCTCTGCATCGCAGGCACGTGCCGGTGGAACGTCGGCGTCTGCCGGAACGAACTCCCGGGCGGCTGCGTCCCCGGCACGAAACGGCTCGCCCGAGGCTGCGTGAACGCCGACGACATTCAGCCGCAAGTCTGCGCAAATACGTGCGGTTTTGTGGCCGATGGCGCCTGCATTTCCGAGGCGATCGACACAATCCTGGTGCCGACGGATGGCTCCACGGCGGTCGGTAACTTCCGCTTCTCCGCCGCAGGGGTCGTCTCCCGTTATCCAGATGCCGTCGATTGCCCGGTGAACGGTTTGGAAGACGCCACCCCCTACCACTTTGCCCTTTTGAAAAATACGACGGCGGC
Source organism: Myxococcales bacterium (assembly GCA_013298325.1). GTDB lineage: Bacteria > Myxococcota_A > Polyangia > Polyangiales > Polyangiaceae > JAAFHJ01. The sequence goes on from JAAFHJ010000007.1 coordinate 29,605, forward strand.
GCCGATCCTCGTGGAAGTGTACCCGAGCACCGCCCCCGGCGGGGCCGTCTTCGATACGGTGACTACTGCGTATGTGGGGCGCAAGTCGCGCCCGGTGACCGACGCCGAGTTGATGAACTGTTCGGGAATGACTGACGACGGCGGGACGCAATGGTCGGCCCTCTACGGACCGAAGGCGATCGCGATCCCGGCGAACGGCACGGCGGTGGTTCAGACCTCCCAGTACCAGGCGGTGACCGCCGCTGGGCAGCCGTTTTCCCTCAATGTTCGGACGAAGAAGACGGCGCCGAGCCCGCTGCCGATCCCAGCGACCGCCGGAGCGAGCGTCACGTTTGGCTTCCTCCTCGACCAGCAGCGGGCGGTTCTCCAGGCGGACGCCGTCAATGACCTGGCCTGCCCGGCTGCCGTCGACGCAGCAACACTCACCTATGGCCGATACATCACACTCAGCAATCCGACGAATAAGGCGGCACGCGTGGAAGTTTGGTCCGACGACACCCTCGACGTTATTATGGCTTCCTACGCGGGTGGCCTCCCCAACAATCGCGCAAGTTGCCAAACGGTGGTCAGCGATTCATGCGCCAATTTCGACCACCGCGACGCCTGCTTGATGGACGGAAACGCGGTTTCGATCCCCGCGGGGGGGACGGCGACCGTCTATGTGGCCTTCTCCGCCGACTTCGAGCCGCCGGCGGAGCTGCCGATCACGTTCCGCACGTCGTCGCTTCAGTGATCGGCCGGTGACTCACCCCGCTGCGCTGAGCTTCTTCCCCCAAAGAAACCGGTGCACGGGGAGTCCATCTTTGATGGCTCGGTGCTCGCGCGGCGTACGCGCCTGGAAGGGGTTTTCGGCAATGCGCGCGCTGCCCGGCTGATCGCCCTTCGTGAAGAAGAGCTCGGAATCATTCACTTGGCGCTCGTAGAGCTCGGCACGATCTTCGACGTCCGTCTGAATAAACAGTTCACCATCGTCCGCGAGGAGGCGGTGAATCTCTTTCATAAACAAATCGCCCATCACGAGGCGCTTGGTGTGCTTCTTCTTCCACCACGGATCGGGGAAGTGGAGGTAGGCGCGCGCGAAAATGCCGTCCGGCTTGAGACGCGGTAGCGCCTCTTTGGCGTCTTCCGCGAGGCTGCGTGCGCGCCCGTGGAGACCCATCTTCGCAAGGCGCTCGTCGACGATTTGCGCCCACTTCTTGCGGACTTCGAGTCCAAGAATCGCGATGTCCGGCGAGACGTTTGCCCGCTCGTAAAGGAAGCTTCCGCGGCCCGGACCGATCTCGATCTCCAGGATTTTCCCCTGGATGACGGTGCGC
>JAAFHJ010000070.1 GCA_013298325.1 Myxococcales bacterium
TGCGCTCGCGGCGAGGCCGGAGAGTTCGGCCATGCCGGCGGCGGGGGTCACAGGCCCGGCGTTTCCAAAGCCACTCCAGGTGCAAGGCGCGCACGGATCGGCGCCTGCATCGCCGGCCCCCGCATCGCTAGGGCCCGCATCGGGGGTTCCGCCGTCGGCCCCGCCAGCGTCGGCGACCGCTCCGTCGGCACGTGCGTCGGGGCGCGAAGCGTCGCTTCCGGCGTCTTGGTTTGCGTCGGCGCGTGCGTCGGTGGCGGCGGCGTCCCGTACCGATCCATCCGCCGCGCCCGCATCTTCCAGGGCGGGGGCCTCTTCGCTACCGGAGCCGCACGCGACGGCGAGCGCGCCAAGACCCAAGAACGCCGTGATCAGGAGTGCGCGCATGCGAGCCAACGAATCCCGGTTCGCGGGGCCCGTCAAGCCGGAGCCTCCTCGCTCCTTTCCAGTACGTGCTCCGTCGCGGTTCCAGCTAGCCTGCGTCGCCATGAGCGATGACCGTACCGCCGCCCTCCGCGCCGACCTCTCCGTCCTTCAGGACCTCGGCGATCGCATCGTAAAAAGCGCCACTGCGGGCGGCGCGACCGTCGCCGAATGCGTCCTCCGCACCGGCTCTGAACTCTCGGTCACCGTCCGCCTCGGCGAAACCGAGCTCGTCGAAGACGCCGGCTTCCGCGGCGCCGGCCTCCGCGTCATGAAGGGGAACCGCGTCGCGAGCACCTCGACGAGCGACCTCACCGAGGGCGGGATCGCCCGGTTTGTGGAGGATGCACTCGAAATTCTTGAGCTTTCTCAAGAGGATCCCTTCGCCGGCCCTGTAGACCCCAAGCTCCTCTGCGACCCGAAGTCGCTCCCTGATCTTGAGCTCTACGACCCCCGCGGCGGCGACCTCACCGCCGCCCAAGCGATCGCCGAAGCGGCCCGCGGGGAAGCGGCCGCCCGCGCCTTCGATCCGCGCATCACCAACAGCGACGGCGCCACCATGGGGCGCAACGCCGGCGGCAGCGTCATCGTTCTTTCGAGCGGCTTCACCGCCACGACGATCGGCTCCTACCAATCGCTCTCCGTCGTCCCCCTCGCCGAAGACGAAGGGGGCAAGAAGCGCCGCGGTTATTTTTGGACCGCCAAGCGCTTCATGGCCGACCTCGAAGACGCCGCGAAGGTCGGCGAGGAAGCTGCCCGCCGCACCCTCCGCAAGCTCGGCGCGCGAACGATTCCGACTGGGAAATACCCTGTAATTTTCGATCCGGACGCCGCCCGTTCGATGGTCGGCACCTTCGCCGGCACCGCCATGGGCGGCTCCATCTGGCGCAAGTCGAGCTGGCTCTGCGACCGCGAGAAGACCCGCGTCGCGAGCGACCTGGTCACCCTGGTCGACGACCCGTTCCTCCTCCGCGGCCCCGGCTCGCGCGCCTTTGACGGCGAGGGGGTCGCGTCGCGGAAGAACGTCGTCGTCGAAAACGGCGTCCTTGAGATGTATCTCTGCGATTCCTACGCCGCGCGAAAACTCAATCGGGAAACCACCGCAAGTGCCGCCCGCGGCGGTGGGGGCGGCGTCGGCGCTTCGACCTCGAATTTCTTCCTCAAAGCCGGTGCCGACTCGCCGGAAGCGATCCTCAAGGGGACGAAGCGCGGCCTCTACGTGACCGAAATGATGGGTTTCGGCTTCAACGCGATCACCGGCGATTTCAGCCGTGGCGCCGCCGGTTTCTGGATTGAAAATGGCGAGCTTGCCTACCCGGTCAGCGAAGTCACGATCAGCCTCAATTTCAACGACCTCTGGCAGCGCGTTGACGCCGTCGGAAGCGATCTCCGCTTTGATTCTTCGACCGCCTCGCCGACGTTCCGCGTCTCCGAGATGACGATCGCCGGCGGTACCGGGGCCGACGAATGACGCCCGAAGCGCTGAAAGACCTGCGAAAAGAGCTCGTCTGCACCGCCAAAGAGCTCGCAACCACGCTCGGCATCGAGCAATCGACGGTCCTCGCCTGGGAAAAAGGGGAGCTGTTTCCGACGAAACAGTACGTCGACAAAATGGAAGCACTCCGCGCGAAGGGGCCTTCTTCGATCGTGAAAAAGTCGAAGGGGGGGGACCCGATCAAAGCGCTTACCGATCCCGAACTCTGGGAGATCTTCCGGAAGCTCGCCGCCCACAAGAAGCTCCGCGACGAGGTCAAGAAGCTCGCCGCCGCCTACAAAGACCCCGCGGCCGACGAATAGTCGGCGTTCTTCCCCAAGAAGAAAGGCGACCCCTCAGGGATCGCCTTTTTCTTTTTTGTCGTCGTCTTCGTTGTCTTCGTCGTCTTCGTCGTCTTCGTCGTCTTCGTCGTCTTCGTCGTCTTCGTCGTCTTCGTCGTCTTCGTCGTCTTCGTCGTCTTCGTCGTCTTCGTCGTCTTCCGAAGGCGCCCCCTCGGTCCCCTCTTCGATGGGGGCCGGAGCCTCCTCCACGGGGGCGGTCGGATCGTGCTCGAAATCTTCTACAGTCTTGGGTACTTCCGCGGGGGCCGGCTCTGCAACAGGCTCTGCAACGGGTTCCGCTTCGGCCGTTTCTGCCGCTTCACGGCGCTTCGCTTCGATCTCGTCAAAGCTCTCCCCAAGCTCCCGCTCGGCGATCTTTTTCGAGTCTTCGGTGAGTTCGGTGAACTCACGGAGCGTCGGCAGATCGCGCAACGAACGGAGCCCAAAGAATTCGAGGAAGGTCGTCGTTGTGCCGTACAAAATCGGCCGCCCCGGTTCGTCCTTCTTCCCCAAAATCCGAATCAGATCGCGCTCCAAGAGCAGCGTCATCACCGCACCAGAATCGACGCCACGAATCTCGTCGACCTCCGGTCGCGTGATCGGTTGGCGGTAAGCAATGATGGAAAGCGTCTCGATCTGGGCCCGCGTCAAACGCACCGGCTTGATGGAAGATGCATCGCGGACAAACACGCCATACTTCGCGTTCGTCCGGAATTGCCAGCCGCCGGCGACCTCGCTCAGCGTGATCCCGCGGTCGGCGTAGAAGACCTGGAGCGTCTCCAGCGCCTCCCGGGTTGCGCGGAGATCGGCGTTCGCGAGCTTGGCGACGTCGCCGGTACGCAGCGGCTTATCACTTGCAAATACAACTGCTTCGATGATGTGCCCGAGGAAGCGTGCCGCCTCGCGCGCCGCGTTCGAGGGTGCGCCCGCGCCCGCGCCATCGGCGACATGCTGGGCCCAAGCGGGGACTTCCGGGAAGCTCCCATCGTCCCCCGCCGCTGCGCGCGCCGCCGCCGCTTCGGCCAGCGCTGCGGCGACCTCGTCGGCCGAGTCGTCGTCGCTCGGCGCAAGCACGACGTCATCCAGCGGGCTCTCCGCAGGCGACTCAGGCTCGTGTTCAGGCGTTTCCGGCTCCACCCCGCGCGTTCTAGCCGCACTCGCCCCTTGTGGTCACTTTACTTACACTTCGGCACCTCCGTCTGGCCGCCGCTCACGAACGGACGGGCCCGGTTTCCGAGGGATCTCCGTCAGTCTCGGTGTCGTCCTCTGGGAGCAGTACCTCAGGAAGATCGGTCTCTTCCTCCTCGTCGGTGTCGTCGGCGCGTCGCCGCAACGGCGGGATCGCCGGCCCACCTTGATCGGGCCCCCCGTCGGCGCTGATCTGCGTGTTCGAGAGGTCGAGGGGGCCGTCGGCGCTCCCCGTGTACTCGACGTGGAGCGGGGCGAGCGGGTCGGTCTGGTAGAGGCGCAGGAGGCGGAGCTTCCCCATTTCCAGGAGCGCCAAGAACGTGATCACGAGGTCGAAGCGCGTCACCAATCCGCTAAAAAGGTCCTCGAAGGGGGTACTCTTCTTGAGGCGGAGGACGTCGACGATCTCATGGATGCGATCATTGATCCCGATGCGATCGGCGACAATATCGTGGGTGAATTTTACCTTCGACTTCGAGAGTACTCGATTGAAAGCCTCAATAAGCGAGAACAGCGGAATCTCGGCAAGCGGCGCCTGCACCGAGCTCGTCGCTTGCTCGATGTCTGAGCCGCGGAGGAACACATCGACGCCGGTCGTCCCCCGCTGGGCGAGGTCGATGGAAGCCTGTTTGTAGCGCTGATACTGAAGAAGTCTGCGGATCAACGCCTCGCGCGGGTCGAGCTCCTCGCCATCGATGCCGTCCTCCTGCCCGTCGGGGACTTGGGGGAGGAGCATCTTCGACTTGATGTGGGCGAGCGTCGCCGCCATCACGAGATAGTCGCTCGCAATGTCGAGATTGAGCAGCGTCATCACCTGCAAATACTCAAGGTACTTCTTGGTAATGAACGAGATCGGGATATCCATGATCTCGAGCTCATGCTTCTGGATCAAATGCAGAAGTAGGTCGAGGGGCCCCTCAAAGTTCGGAACGGAGACGTTGTACGCCCCGTGGGCGGTCTCCCGCTCGAACAGCTCTTCGCGCTCGCGGAGCGTCTCGCGGGTCTCCTTCTTCGCAGCCACGGCGCCCTTGTTCCACGGCCCCGCTCGCCAGGCGACAAAGATTTCGGCCCCCTCCGTAACGCCCCCCGTCGTGGCGCCGTTGTAGGGGGCACCCCGGAGAAGACCGGATATTCAGGAGCTCTGTGACTGCCCTCTCCGACGAAGCCCTCATGGACGCCTACCGCGCCGGCGACCTCCGCGCGTTCGACGCCCTCTTTGCGCGCCACGCGGCTGCAATCTATCGCTTCTTCTTCCGTTCCTTCCGGGACGCAGCGGTGTGCGAAGATCTGCTTCAAATCACCTTCTTAAACATGCATCGCGGCCGCGAAACATTCCGAACGGTCGGCGAAATGTCGGGCAACGACGTCGCGAGAGACGGCGGGGCGGGTGTGCGTCGGTGGATCTTCGGCATCGCCGGCCGGGTCCGCTTGGATGAGTGGCGAAAACGGAAGCGAAATCTAGAGGATCTCGAGCGGGAAGAGACGACCCGCGAGCCCGAGCAACCTCCTGACGCCCCCGAGGATCCGCGCATCGCTCTGCTTCTGGCGGCGCTGAGCAAACTCCCCGAGATCCCACGGCAGATCATCCATCTCCATCGTTTTGAAGAACTGAGTTTTCGAGAAATTGGGGATATTCTGGGATTGTCTGAAGGGGCGGTAAAGCTACGAGCATTTCGCGGTTATGAGCGACTCCGCGACGAATTGAAGGGCCTCGAGGGGGCGTCATGAAGACCGAACCGAATCCATCCGAAATGTTCTGTGAAGGCGCGCAAGAGCCCTGCGGGAAGTGTGTCTCCTGCCTGCTCGGTGCTCGCTATTCTATTGAAAAAACAGAACTTCCTGGCGAGCTGACCCAGGAACGGCTCGCGGTTGTGCGCACGCGCCTCGCTCTTGCCTCCGACGGCCTTGCCGGTCCGCTTACCGGGTTGCCGATCATTCTCGCCAGCGTCGCCGTGCTCATCCTCGCCTTTGTCGCCCACCACGGCGGCACCATCGGGCGCCCGCTCTTCGTCGGTGGTGCGGCAGCGCTCGCCGTCGCCCTCATCGCAGCGCTCCCGATCCCGCCGAAAACCCGCGTCGCGCTCCTCGCCGTCGCCCCGCTGGCGCTCCTCGGATCGGTCGTCGTTCCGGCGCTCTCCCACGGTCCGGTCGCCTGCGGCGCCCTCGAGACCTTCTTCACCGTCGCCGGCGCGGTCGTCGGGTTTGTCCTCGGCAGGGCCGGCCGGGCGACCCCCCTCGGCTGGCTCTTCGGCACCGTCCTTTCCGCCTTCGTTTCTGCGGTTGCGGTGCATGCCGTCTGCCCGGCGAGCGACGCCTTTGGGCATGTGCTGCTCCTCCACGTCGCGCCAGCGGTGCTGCTCGCCCTGGTTGCCCGGCTCCTCGTGGAGCGCCTCGCCCCCCTCTTCCCGGCGGGCGTGGGCGCCTCCGAACGACCGACTCGATGAGACTTTCCCGGTTTTTCGAGCCACGCGCCCCCCATCCGAGCTAAGGTCCCCGCCGTGAGCGAAGCGGCGGTGCAGCTCTCTCTCCTCTGCCCGAGGTGTGGGGTGCGTTACGCGCCCGATTCGGCGTTTTGTCCAAAGGATGGGGCCCCTTTGCTGGATGCCGCCCCCGTCGATCGCGGGGAGCGGCCGCACGCAGCTCCGCCCCCGTCCTTCCCCCTCGACCCCTACGTCGGTCGTGTGATCCTCGACCACATCGAGATCCGCGAAGCGATCGGCAGTGGCGCCATGGGGAAGGTCTACCGGGCTTTCCAGTCGGGCATCGACCGCGACGTCGCCGTGAAGATCCTCCACCGGGAATTGTCCGCAAATCGGGAGCTTTCCGCCCGCTTCGATCGGGAGGCAAAGGTCGCCTCACGCATCAGCCACCCGAACGTCGTCAACGTCTACCTGGCCGGCCACCTCGCCGACGACTCCCTCTACATCGTGATGGAGCACCTCGAGGGGCCGACCCTCGGCGCCCTCCTGCGGCGCCCGGCGAGCGCCGCAAGTTCGAGCGGAAATCCGACCGGCAAGCTCCCCCTCGAGCGGGCACTCCGCATCATTCTTCAAATCTGCGACGCCGTCGGCGAAGGGCACGTCCAGGGGGTCGTTCATCGCGATCTCAAACCGGACAACGTCATGCTTGTTCGCCGTGGGACCGACGACGACTTCGTGAAAGTCCTCGATTTCGGCATCGCCCGACTGACCGCAACCGACAACTCCGACGCGACCGCCGCCGGGCTTATCTTCGGGACTGCCCGTTATATTTCGCCGGAGGGGGCCCGCGGAGAAGCGGCAACGCCCGCCTCGGATGTGTACGCGATCGCGACGCTCCTCTACCAAATGCTCTGCGGAAGAACGCCCTTTGATGGCGAGCAGGCGGTCGGCATTCTTGTCCGTCAGATCCACGATGCGCCGCCCCCGCTTGACGGGGATGTGCCGGCGCCGCTGGCGGCCGTCATTTTGCGGAATCTCGCGAAGGACCCCGCCGAGCGCGATGCCGATGCCCGCGCGCTCGGTCGCTCACTCCTGACCGCCGCCCGGGACGCGCACCTCGGGGTCGCGCGGCTGGTAGGGCGTACAAGTCTCCTCGATTCTTTGGGTTTTGGCGATGCACTCTCCCCGCTCCATAGTCCGGCCCCGCCGCCGACCGAAGAAGCGTCGAGCGCCGATGCTCGCACCGAGGGGCGCCCCTCGACGACGCTCCGCCAGACGCCCGCCGAATTGCCGGAAGGCGACCGTGGTACCCGCCCCCTGGGGACCTTCCCGGTCCCTCATGGCACGGTGAAAATGGCGCCGGCGCCGGCGAGCGTCGACGCGCGGGCCCTGCCAAACAAGACGGTCCCCCTCGCGGTCGCCGTGCGGGATGTGGCTCCGGAACTTTCCACGAATTCAGGTTCTTCAGAGGGGCTCCTGCGCCAGGCCGGCGGGGTTGTGTCGCCGTTGCACGGGGTTCCGCTGCCGGAGGCGGAGGCTCTGGGGGAGGTCGGCACCCCGTCTCTGGTGTCGCCCCCCACCGACGACGGCGATATCGACGAAAGCATCGCCGGTCTCCCGTCCCCGGGCCGCGGTCGTCGGGCGCTCATTGTCGCCCTCTGCTTTCTCATCGGGTCGGCGGTCACGCTCGGCGCCCTCGGCTACCGGTACCGCTACGCGGGGGCCGACGCCTCCGAAAGCGACCCCCGCGAGGAGCTCGTCGTCCGTGCGCGTGCCGCCCTCGATCGCGGCCATTTCGACGAGCCAAAAGTGAACAACGTCAAGGAGATCACCGACGAAGGTCTCCGCCGTTTCCCCGACGACGCCCGCTTCCGCCAGATCCGTGAATCGGCCGCCGCCGATCTCCTCAACCAGGCTCGCACCCGCCTCGCGGCCGGCGACCGCGTCGCTGCGAAAGGCTTCGCCGAGCGTGCGCGAGCCTTCGGCGAAACCGAGGAAACAAAGAAAGTTTTCGGGCTCTTGGAAGGGGCCCCGGCGCCAAGCGCAAGCACAGCAGCCTCCGGGCCGCCCCCCCACACAACGGCATCGCCGGGCACCGCCCCCACGGGCGGGAAGCCTCAGGCCAGCTTTCAAGTCGAGCCGTCGGCGCCGCGCGTTTCTGGGCCGGTGACGCTGACCGTCCGCGTCGTGGTCGCCGGGAAGCCCTTTGCGGGAACGGTCGCAGACCCGTCGTTTACGCTCGTCGGCGCCGGCGGAAAAACGCGCCTCCCGGCAGAAAATGCTGGGGCCGGTGTGTTTCGTGCAACCTACACCTTTTTTGATCGTGGCCCCGTCGAAGCGACCTTCTCCGCGACCCTCGACGGCGCGCGCGTGACGACCGCCCGCCGATTTGCCGTGGAGGCGACCGGAGGCTCCGGAACCGCACCGACGCCGACCGCCTCGCCGACCCCTTCTGGAAGCGCAAAATGGCTTTGAAATCCTTGCGGGCGCTCGCGTGTGCCCCCCTCGTGGCGGCCGCCGTCGCAGCCCCCGGTGACGTCGCCGCCCAACAGGCGCCTCTGCCTCCGACGGCATCCCCGACCGAGCCCGCGCCGATCCCGCAAGCGAGCACGCGCGCACTTTTTGAACGACCTCACACCTTTGCGGAAGTCGAAGGCGGAATCATTGCTCTCCCGGGGGCCCCCATCGGCGGTCGCGTCGGCGGCGACACGCCCATCGGGACGATCGGAAAAGGGGACGCCACCATCCTGACCGGGGTCCACGTCTTCTGGCGCGGCGATCGTCGCTTCGCCTTGGGGGCCGGGGCCCGTTTTTGCCCATCGCCGACCGCCGACAACGAATACGGCGGCGCCTCCTCCCTCGACCGCACCCACGCCCGCAGCTACCTCTGGCTCGGCACCGAAGGGCGCGCCTATGTGCTGCGAAACAAGCTCATCGAGGGGTACGTCGGCGGCGTCGCTGGCGCGGTCATCATCAGCGATCGTTTCACGACGAAGGGGGGCGAGCAGGCGCCGACGAACTACGGCACCCGGGATATCTCGATCGCCACCGAGGGCTTCGGCATCGGCGCCCACGCGGGGGTCACCTACAACCTCTCCGAGCGGTGGACGCTCGGCTCCGCCTTCCGAAGTAACCTCTGGTTTTTGCCCAAGTCTCGGACGTGCTCGTCCCTCGGCGACTGCGCGACCATTACCGGCCGCGTCGTCGCCCTCGAACTCGCCTTCTCGGTCGGCTACCGCATCCCGCTCTGAGCGGCCTCTGTTGAAGTGGGCCCGCCGTCTCTCGCGACGCCTCCGCCAGGGAATTTGCTGGCGGTCGCGAACGGACGGGCCCGTGGTGAAGTGGGCCCGCCGTCTCTCGCGACGCCTCCGCCAGGGAATTCGCTGGCGGTCGCGAACGGACGGGCCCCTGTTGAAGTGGGCCCGCCGTCTCTCGCGACGCCTCCGCCAGGGAATTCGCTGGCGGTCGCGAACGGACGGGCCCGACCGGTCAGCGGTCGCCGCGCATCTTCCGGTCCATTTGCTCGCCGAGCTCGGCGGCCCGCTTCGTCGCCGTCTCTACGGCATTGATCAGCGTGTGCCGGAGGCCGCCGCTCTCCAAGGTGTGGAGCCCCGCGATCGCGGTGCCGCCGGGGCTCGTCACCATGTCCTTCAAGCGGCCAGGATGTTCGCCGGTTTCCAGGAGGAGCTTCGCCGAGCCGTAGACGGTCTGTGCAGCCAAAAGAAGTGCAATATCGCGGTGAAGGCCGACCTTGACGCCGCCATCTGCGAGAGCCTCGATCATGAGCATCACATAGGCGGGGCCGCTGCCGGAGAGGCCGGTGACGGCGTCGAGCATCGACTCTTCAAGGACGACGGCGCGCCCGATCGCCTCGAAGATCCCCTTCGCGCGGGCGAGATCGGCGCCGGTCGCGTGGGTGCCGGCGGCGAGGGCGGTCGCGCCGGCGAGGGCGGTGGCCGGCGTGTTCGGCATGGTGCGCACGACGCGCGTGCCGGGCGGGAGCTTCGCCTCCATCGCCGCGAGGGAGACGCCGGCCGCCACCGAAATCACCAAGTGATTCGGACCGATATCGTCGGCGATCGCGGTGAGCGTCTTGTCGATCACCTGCGGCTTCACCGCGAGGACGACAACGTCGCACGCCTTCACGAGCGCGTGGTTGTCGGTGGTGGTGCGGATGCCGAAGGTCTTCTCGGCCCAGGCGAGGCGCTCCTCTTTGACGTCGCTCGCCCAGATCTGCCCCTTCGGAACGAGGTTCGCGATGAGGAGCCCCTTGAGGATCGCCGACGCCATGTTTCCGCAGCCAAGGAAGCCGATGCTGAAGTCGCTCATGCTCACCCCGCTACCACACCCGATGGCGCTGCCCCGTTTAGACGTCGACCGCGCTCGCCGAGCCGACGCGCTTCCGGAGCTCGAACTTCTGAATCTTCCCGGTCGCCGTCTTCGGAAGTTCTCCAAATATCACGGTTTTTGGGACTTTGAAGCCGGCGAGCAGCGTCCTGCAGTGGGCGATGATCTCCTCGGCGGTCGCCGTTGTGCCGCTTCGAAGCTCGACGAAGGCGCACGGAGTCTCCCCCCATCGGGCATCCGGTTTGGCAACGACCGCCGCCGCCAAAACGGCAGGGTGTCGGTAAAGAGCGTCTTCGACTTCAATGCTTGAGATGTTCTCACCGCCGGAAATGATAATGTCTTTGCTGCGGTCTTTGATTTTTACGTAGCCGTCCGGATAGACGACCCCAAGGTCCCCGGTGTGAAACCACCCGCCCGCAAAGGCGGCTTCCGTCGCCGTCGGGTTCTTCAGGTACCCTTTCATCGCGATATTGCCGCGAAACATCAGCTCGCCCATCGTCTCGCCGTCGTGGGGGACCGGCTCCATGGTCGCCGGATCGAGGACGGTCACCGCCTCTTGCAGGTGGTACGGGACCCCTTGCCGCGCATTCTTTGCCGCTCGTTCGCCGATCGGGAGCGCCGCCCAGCTCTCCTGTTTTTCGCAAGCGGCGGCCGGCCCGTAGACCTCCGTCAAACCGTAGACGTGGGTGATCTCAAATCCGAGATGCTCCATCCCTTCAATCAAGGCGGCCGGCGGTGCCGCCCCTGCCACCATCGCATGGACGGTATGCTCAATGCCGGTTTTGAGCGCCGCCGGCGCATTGACCAAGGTAGCATGCACGATCGGAGCGCCGCAGTAGTGGGTCACTTTGTGGGCGCGGATCGCATCAAAGATCGCCGCCGCTTCCACTTTTCTCAGACAGACGTTTACACCGCTCCGCGCGGCGATCGTCCACGGGAAGCACCAGCCGTTGCAATGGAACATCGGGAGCGTCCACAAGTATACGGGATGCTTCGGAAGATCCCACTCAAGGACCTGCGAGACCGCGTTCAAGTAGGCGCCGCGGTGGTGGTAGACGACCCCCTTCGGATCGCCAGTCGTTCCCGAGGTGTAATTAAGGCAGATCGCGTCCCACTCATCGACGGGGCCCGAAAGTGGCATTGTTGGGTCGCCGCTCGCGAGGAAATCCTCGTACTGAATCGTCCCGATCGCGTCGCCGGAACCGGTATAGAGGGGGTCGTCTACGTTCACGACGAGGACGTCATGGTCGATGCCAGCAAGCGCGTTTCGCAGCGTGTCGGCAAACTCGCGATCGACGAGGATCGCCTTCGCCTCCCCATGGCGCAGCATGAAACGGAGCGCGTGGGCGTCGAGGCGGGTGTTGAGCGTCGCGAGGACGGCGCCGATCCCGGGTACGGCGAAATGCGCTTCGATCATCGGCGGCGTGTTCGGAAGGAGCGCGGCGACGGTCGCCCCGGGGCCGATGCCGTGGGCGCGAAGGGCGCTCGCGAGGCGTCGGCAGCGCGCTTCGGTCTCCCGCCAGGTAAATTGCACCGGTCCGTGGATCACCGCCACCCGATCCGGGTGGACCGCCGCCGCCCGCGCGAGGAAGGAGACCGGCGAAAGCGGGATGTGGTTTGCCGAATTTTTGTCGAGGCCGGTCGCGTACGCGTTCATGATAGACCCCTGTTTTTCTTGGGCTAAGTGGTGTTCTTGCCTCGAAGTGTGCGCAGTGCACGTGTTGCAATATGCACCGTTTCCGGGCATCGGTGGGCCGCGAGCCAGCGAGCCGTCACCTCCTCGACGAAGGCGGGATCGTCCTTGCTCGCGTCGTTGAGCCAGTTGGCGACGGAGAGCTGGACGTAGCGGGCCGGGTCGCGAGCGAGCGGCTCCAGGATTGGCAGCCCGCGGCGCGGATCGGTCCGGAGCGTCCGGAGGTGGGCGCACCAGACGCCGCGCGGGCGGGTCGCTTCGGCGGCGAACCGTCGCAGGTTCGCGTCCTCCTCGGCGGTCCACGGAAGGAGCGGCGCGAGGGCGGCATCGAGGTCGGCGAGGAGCGCGCTCCGGTAGGCCATCCAGGCATACTCGCGGACGCCAAAATGGGGATCTGCGGCGAAGGGGCGCAGTAGAAGTAGTCGTTTTTGAGGGTCTTTTTCGCCTTCATAGGCAAGGGTGACCCAGCTCCGCACCGTGTCCGAAGCGTGGGTCGCGAGCGCCGTTCGCCCCTTCGGGTGGCGCGCGAGGAGGCTCGCAAAGAAGCCGAGTCGCGCCTTCAGCGGGGCGCCGGCGATTTTGGCGAGCGCCTCTTCGGCGGGGAGTGGGACACCGGCCTTCGGGAGCACCGCGCGGGCCAGCGCGACGTGGTCGACGACGAGGCACTCGACCAAATCGGTGCTCGCGACGTGTCCAGCGTCGAGGGCCGCGCGCCGCTCCTCGGAGACGTCGGCTCGCGATTTTGCCGTCACTTTGGCAGCACTTCGCGGAAGGTCACAATGGCGACAATCCCGAGGAGCATCGCAAGACCGATCGCATGGATCTTTGCCTCCATCTTCTGATCGGCCTTCCGGCGGGAGACCGCTTCAAAGGCGAGAAAGAGGAGACGACCGCCGTCGAGGGCGGGGAAGGGGAGCATGTTGAAGGCGGCGATGCTGGCCGAAATCAGTGCGACGAAGAAGAAGCCTTCCGTCAGGTCTTTGTCGAAGGATTTCTTCACTTCCCGGAACATTCCAACCGGCCCCGAGAGCTCCGGTTTGATGCGCCCGGTGAGCATCAAGGTGATCCCCTTGATCTGTTCGTAGACGATGATCGGCGGCAGCATGAGCGAGCGCCGGGCCGCTTCTCCGACGGAGACCTTCACCCGAATGTACGGTTGACGGACGAAGATCTTCCCTTTGTTGTCGCCGCCCGCTTTCGGGACCGGCTTGAAGTGCATCGTCTCCCCGGCGCGGTCGACGGTGATGTCGAGCTGCTTGCCAGCGCTCCCTCCGACGGCGCCGGTGAGGTCGTCCCAGGTCGCGATCGTCTTGCCGTCGACGGCGACAATGCGGTCTCCGTCCTTCATCCCTGAGAGGGCGGCCGGCCCGTCCGGCGAGGCGATCTCAATGCGGGTAGAGGGCTCCGGTTTTGCGTCGCCGCCGATGGCAAACACACCGAAGAGAAGGACCGAGGCGAAGAGATAGTTCGCCAGCGGTCCTGCAAAAACCGTAATGATTCGGCCCCACCAGGAGGCATTGGCGTAGGAGCCCTTGTCCTTGGGATCCTGCTCCTCAAAGGGATTCATCCCGGCGATTTGCACGTAGGCGAGGAACGGGATCGCCGCGAGCTGGTAGGTCGTCTCCGAGCCTTCCGGTTTGTGGCGGAAAATCCGCGGTCCGATGCCGATGCTGAAGGTCTTCACCCGCATTCCGAAGCGCCGTGCCGCCAGGAAATGCCCGGTTTCATGCACGATCATCAGAAAGCCGATGCTCAGAATGGTGAGCAGGATTTGACCCATAGGCGCGCTAGGTTAGCCGATGGGCGCGTCTATGACGATGGAAGCGCGCGCTGCGAAGAGCGTTACCCACCGCTTCCGTTCTTGAGCGGTTCAGGGTAGTTCCGCGCCCCGCGTGCGAACGTTCCGCCTCTTGACTGCCCCTTTCGCGGCGCTGGCCATTT
>JAAFHJ010000700.1 GCA_013298325.1 Myxococcales bacterium
CTCGGCGCGCACATTCGTCACGCCCGCGCGGCGAAGGCGCTCGGTGAGGGCAGCGACCATCGCAGGCGAGTAATCGGTGCTCACAACCGCTTCGGCCCCGGCAGCGATCGCCGTCGTAAAGAGTCCTGTTCCTGCAGCGACTTCAAGCACTTGCTTTACACCACGCGTCCTCGCTGCCACGCGTGCAATCGCGGCGGGGAGCGGCCCTCCGAGGAGGAGCATGGTGCGATCGTAACGCTTCGCGATCCCATCCCAATAGGCGCGTTCCTCGTTCATTCTCGACGCTCCTACCTGGCGAACGCGCTTGCGTCACGGTGGGCGCCTCCGGTAGCGCTTGGGGATGGCCGCTGAGGGGAAACCGCGCATTTTCACGATGTCTTTCGCGAGCGTCTATCCGCTGTATGTCGCAAAGGCGGCGAAGAAGGGGCGTACCCAGGAAGAGGTCGACGCCGTCATCGCCTGGCTGACCGGCTACGCGGGGGAATCACTCGCGACCGCGTTGGCGAACAAGGTCGACGTCGACACGTTCTTCGCGGAGGCCCCCGCCATGAACCCGGCGGCAGCGCTGGTGACCGGCGTCGTGTGCGGCGTGCGCGTGGAGGAGGTCGCCGACCCGCGCATGAAGCAGATCCGCCAGCTCGACAAGCTGATCGACGAGCTCGCCAAGGGGAAAAAACTCGCGAGTATCCTGCGAAGCTGAGACTTTCACGAGAAGGATCAACGATGCCTTCAGGCACACCGAACTCCCCGCAACGTGTCTTGATCATTGGCGCCCATCACGGGGTCGGGGCCCGTCCGTTCGCGACCGCCAGCGAATTTGCTGGCAGCGGCGTCGCGAGAGACGGCGGGCCCCCTTCACCGGCGCCCATGCGCTCCGGATCGCCCGCGCGCGCGGCTTCGATGCGACGGCGTTCTCCGGCGACGTCGCAGATCGCGAGGCGCTCGATCGCGCGCTCGTCGGAAAAGATGCGGTCCTCTCGACGCTCGGTCCGCGGGGCGACGCCCCCGCCGATCTCTGCGCGCGCGGCACGGCGAACATCGTCGCGGCAATGAAGACAAACGGGGTGCGACGGATCGTTCAGGTCACCGGCGCGATGATCGGGCATCCCCGCGAAAAACTTGGATGGATGTACCGAATCATCGCCGCATTCGTCCCCGAGTCCCAGCTGGACGACCGCCGCGCCCAAGAGCGCATCCTCCGGGAAAGCGGCCTCGAAACGACGATCGTCCGCCCGACGCGCCTCACAGACGCTCCACCGCGCGGGCGCTGGCGAGACGGGGAGGACGAAGTCGTCGGTGCGTGGGCCTCGATCGCCCGCGAAGACGTCGCCGAGGCGCTTGTGCGCGCCCTGGAGGACCCGCGCTCGATCGGCCGCGCCTGGACGCTCCAATACTGAGCCACGGCGCCAATCGTTCCGTGTAACGTCCCGTCTTTATGAAGAAGACCCGCCTTTTTTCGCTGTCGGCCGTCGCCCTGTTTGTTGCCCTCGCCCTCCCCGCCTGCGCCCCGGCGGTCGTCGGCAGCCGCCTCGACGTGCCCAAAGACTCCGCGGCAACCTGCACGAACTTTTGCCACGATCTCGGCCTGCCCCTTGAGTCGGTTGTGATCATGGCGAGCACCGTTGGTTGCGTCTGCCGGGCCCGCGACGGCGCCGCACCGCCCGTCCCCAGCAGCCCCAACAGCGGACCGAGCGCCGCCAGCGGTGGCATGGCCGCGGTGATGATCGCCGCGGCACAGGCGGAGCAACAGCGGCAGATGGCGCAACACCGCTAAGCGGCTCGCTCCGCCCGCGGGATTGCGCGACGCACGGAAGGGCTTTCGCACGTGATTACGCCGTGATAACAGCGCCACCGTGAAACTGAAATCCATTCTTTCGCTGTTGGTTGCCGGTGCGTTTCTTGGGCTGATCGCCTGCAGCGGCGGCGCCAATTTTTCCGAGACGTGCAGCAGCGACGACGACTGCGCCAGCGGCCTCTTTTGCGAAACGCGAGGCTACATTGCGGGCTTGTGCACGAAGGACTGCACCAAGAACACCGAATGCACAAATAGCTTCGGGAGCGACGCGTTCTGCTCGGTGGAGGCCAACTGCGTCCGCTTCTGCGGCGGCAGCGGCGGCAGCTGCCCGGACGGCACGAAGTGCGTCTCCAACGCCAGCAGCGGACTCGTCTACTGCGCCAAGTAATTCCCGTTCGCGGAAAACAACCCCAAGCAGGCTGCACCCCGGTGCAGCCTTTTTTTGTGTCCCTGCTCCCTTCGCGACTTCTTCGACCGCGGTCCGTGGCCCCTTCGCCGCCGAGCGCGCTTTCAAGATGCTTTGCCGTGCCTCGGCCAGGCTGCGCAGACTCCCATAGACTTCGACGGCAACCGGCGTAGCCTCCCGTCGTTTATGCCTTCCAAGCGTACCGCCCGCGGACGGGTGACCGGTGACGAACGTCTCGGGGTCGTCGATCGCGTGGGTGCCCCGTGAAGGCCGCCCACTCCGACGACATGTTCGAGCTGTTCGAGCTCATGTCGCAGGGCGTCTGGCAGATCGATTCGGAAGGCCGGACGACCTACGTCAGCGCGCGCATCGTGGAAATGCTTGGCTTCTCGCGGGAGGAGCTCCGTGCGGTCCCCGCGTTCTCCTTCGTCGACGAGG
>JAAFHJ010000701.1 GCA_013298325.1 Myxococcales bacterium
CGAAGAATGGCGGGAAGGCCGAGGCCGTTCGTCAAGGAATTCGGTGGGCTATCGATCGTGGAGCGATTCGAATCGGCTACACGGACGCCGATTTCGCGACGCCACCCCCCGAAGTATTGCGTCTCCTCGATGCCCTCGATCACCAGAACCTCGGGGCGGTCCTCGGCTGCCGGGTCGCCCGAATCGGCGCCCACATCGAGCGCCACACGACACGCCACCTCATGTCGCGCCTCTTCGCTGCGATCGCGTCAAAGGCCCTTCGTGTCACCGTCTACGACACCCAGTGCGGCGCCAAGTGGTTCCGTGCAAATGCCGCACTCGACGCAGCAGTATCGACGCCCTTCCACGCAAATTGGTCCTTTGACGTCGAGCTCCTCGGACGATTGATGGGTCGCTGGGGGTCCGGCCCCCGCATCGAAGACGATGATCTCCTCGAGATCCCGATTCGCGCCTGGCGCGACGTCGACGGGTCGAAGGTCCAGTTCCGCGGCATGCTCCGCGCCCTCTGGGACCTCGTCCAAATGGCGCGCCTCTCCGCGCGCCTCGGACCGACCCACACCGCCGCGCTTGAGGTCGTCCCCTTTCAGCGCCCGGTCGTCCCAGACCCCCGAAATTCCTGGCTTCCGTCGAGCATTCCCGCCCCACTCCCGCGGCGCGGCAGCTCGCCGCAGATGGCCGCCGTCCGTCCGAGTGGGTCGGTCGGCAGCGGGAGCGGGACGCACGCCGCCGTACCGACGGTCCCCACCGCGGCCAACGGCGCCTCCATCTCCGGGGCGGTACGCCGCTCAAGCGGTACCGCGCTCGTCGCGCCGGGCGCCCTCCCGCCGGCGCGCCTCCCTACGGGCCTTGAGCCGATCGACCCCGGGCCGGGGCCGACGATCGTCCACACGTCCTCGCCCCCGGAAGCGGGACGATGAACAGCGACGCGGCAGCGCCGATGGGCGGTCGCCCGTTGCCCCGTTCGGCCCATTGGGCGGTCCAAGCGGGCGTCCTGTTCCTCGGCATGGCCGTCGTAAACGCAGGAAACTACGGGCTAAATCTCGTCATGGGGCGTTTGCTCCCGCCCGCCGACTTCGCGGAAGCGACCGTCCTGAACACCATCGTGCTCCTTGTCGCCTGCGTGGCGGTCGCCGCCCAGGTCACGCTCGCTCAGGTCTTGGCCGAGGCGTCGGCCTCGAGCTCCGCACCGTCCACGGCGAACGCCCAGGCGATCCGCGCGGCGGGGCGCCGTTTCGCAGCCATCGCCGGAGTCTCTCTCGGTTTGTTGCTCGCAGCGATCACGCCGATCCTCGAGACAAAACTTCATCTTCGCTCGCCGGCATCGATCTACCTTCTCGCCGCTTCGATTCCCGGATATCTCTTCCTCTGCGTCGGCCGAGGGCGCCTCCAAGCGGAAGGGGCGACGCAGAGGCTCGCCGGGACGTTCCAGCTCGAAATGGCGGTCCGTTTCGCGGCGACGGTCGTCCTGCTCCGGAGCGGCCTCGGCCTCTTCGGAGCGGCAATTGCCCTCAGTCTCTCAATTTTTGTACCGCTGCTCCTGCTTCCGCGGGACGGCGAACCGGGTGTCATCGACCGCGCGATGACGACAAAGCTGCGCAAGATCTTCGTCACGGCTGGTGCCTCCCAGCTCGCGGTCGTCCTGTTCAATCAAAGCGATATCTTCGTCGCAAAGTGGAAGTTTAGCTCCGAAGAATCGGGACAATTCTCCGCTATTCTTATCATCGCGCGCATCGTATTCTTTGCGACATTCGCGCTCGTTACCGCGCTCGTTCCGACGGTCGCCGCGAAGGCGCGACGGGGCGAGCCCCACGGACGCGTCGCGGTGAGCGCGTTGCTTGCCGTCACCGGGATCGGCGCGCCGATCGTCCTCGTCGCCTACGTCGCCCCCGCCCTCGTGATGCAGACGCTCCTCGGCGGCAACTACGGGGCTCTTGCCGGTTCCCTCGGAACCTATGCGCTTGGAACCCTTCTCTTTTCGCTCGCTAACATCCTCGTGGACTACCACCTCGCGCTCGGAGTCCGCGCCCCCGCCTTCCTCGCCGTCGCCGCTGGCCTCGGGACCGCCCTCGTCGGCGCCCGCTACGCCACTTCGCCGGGCGCCTTGGCGGCAACCCACCTTCACGGCGCCGCCTTCGCCTTCGCGTTGGTCGCCGCCTTCGCAGGCCTTCGTCGGCTGTTTTTAGGAGCACACCCATGAAACTTCGCATCGGCCTCGTCACCGCCTACCCGCCGAGCCGCGCCTCGCTCAACGAGTACGGATTCCACCTCGCTGAGGCCCTTCGCGAAGAGCCCGGTGTCGCCGAAGTCATTGTTTTTGCCGACGATGATGCCACCTTCGACGACGAACCGCGCGCCGACTCCCTGCGGGCGCCCCTCCGCGGCGTGCGCGCGTGGTCCTTCGATTCCCTGAAGAATCCGACGCGGCTCCTCGGCGCGATCCGGCGGGAGCGCCCCGACGTGGTGCTCTGGAACACGCACTTCCGCAGCTTCGCCGGCGGCGCCGTCGCTTCCGCCGCAAGCTTGCTGGCCGCCCCGGCGACGCGCGCGCTCGGGATCCCGTCGATTCTGATCCTCCACAACATCGTCGAAGCGGTCGACCTCACCGGAAGCGGCCTCGTCGCCAACGCCGCCGA
>JAAFHJ010000702.1 GCA_013298325.1 Myxococcales bacterium
AATGGGATGCCGCTTCTCTTGACGACGGAGCCGGAAGACGGAGACGGCTCCGGGTCCGAATAGCGGGATTCTCTCGGGAAGGATTGCGCTTTCCGAAACCATCCCCACGTTGCGCCTTCTTGCCAAGCCCCCGAGGATTCTCTCATGCGCATCAGCCCTGAAGTCGAAATCGCCCTCACCGTCGCCGCGAACGAAGCGGCCCGTCGGTGCCATGAGTACGTCACCCTCGAACACCTCGTCTATGCGCTCCTCTTCGATGAAGAAACGGCGAAGATCGTACGCCATTCGGGGGGTGACAAGAAGAAACTCCAGGTCGCTCTCGAGGAATTCTTTGAGAAAGAGCTCGAAGCTCTGCCGGAAGACAGCGCCCCTACGCCGGTCGCATCACTTGGCGTTCAACGGGTACTTCGCCGCGCGATGGCACACGTTCAAAGTTCAGGCAAAGAAGAAGTCAAAGGCGGCAATGTGCTCGTCGCCGTCTTCTCGGAGCGCGATAGCCACGTCGTCAACCTCCTTGAGCAGAACGGCGTCACACGCATCAATGTGGTCGCCTACATTTCGCACGGCGTCTCCAAAGTCGACGACGAGCGCGAAGTAGCCCGCGAGGGGGGCCAGGAGGGCGAAGGGGATGCGGCCGCAAACCCCCTCAAGAATTTTGCGAATGATCTCAACGAGGAAGCACGCGCGGGGCGCATTGACGCGCTCGTCGGCCGCGAAGCCGAAGTCGAGCGCATCGTCCAAATCCTCGCCCGTCGGAAGAAGAACAATCCGCTCCTCCTCGGCGACCCTGGCGTCGGAAAAACAGCGATTATCGAGGGGTTGGCGCGCAGGATCGTCGAAGGGGACGTGCCTGCCGCCCTCGCCGACGCGACCGTCTACTCGCTGGATATGGGGGCCGTCGTCGCCGGAACTCAGTTCCGCGGGCAATTCGAAGAGCGTTTGAAGGCGGTCATTAAGGCGATTGAAAAGAAGGGCAATGGCATCCTCTTCATCGACGAAATTCACATGATCGTCGGCGCCGGAGCCACCCGCGGAAGCATGGACGCGTCGAACCTCCTGAAGCCGGCACTCGCCAGCGGCAAGCTTCGCTGCATCGGGTCGACGACCTTCGACGAGTACCGCCAGCACTTCGAGAAAGATCGCGCGCTCTCACGACGTTTCCAGAAGGTCGACGTCAACGAACCCTCCCTTGACGATGCGACGAAGATCCTCTTCGGCCTGAAGCCTCAGTACGAGCAGTTCCACGGCATCACCTACGAAGATGACGCCGTCAAAGCGGCAGTCACCCTCTCCGCGCGCTACCTCCACGATCGCAAACTCCCTGACAAGGCGGTCGATCTCCTCGACGAAGCGGGCGCCGCTAAGAAGCTCGCGCTCGGGAAAAAGCGCCCCGAGGGCGAACCGGCACTCACGCCGGTCGTCACCGCTGTCGACATTGAAATCGTCGTCGCGAAGATGGCGCAGATCCCGCCCAAGGAGGTCTCCTCGGATGCACGGGCCGCGCTTCGGAGCCTGGAACGCGATTTGAAGAGCGCCGTCTTCGGTCAAGATGAGGCATTGTTGGCCCTCACATCGGCCATCAAGATGTCTCGCGCCGGCCTGCGAAACGCCGAGAAGCCGATCGGCTCGTTCCTGCTTACCGGCCCGACCGGCGTCGGGAAGACCGAGTCGGCCAAACAGCTCGCGAAGACCCTCGGTATCGCCTTCTTCCGTTTCGATATGAGCGAATACATGGAGGCCCATTCGGTCTCCCGGTTCCTCGGTTCGCCGCCCGGCTACGTCGGCCACGACGCCGGCGGTCAATTGACGGAAGCGATCGCGAAGACCCCGCACGCCGTGCTTCTCCTTGACGAAATTGAGAAGGCCCACCCGCAAATCTTCAATGTACTTCTCCAGGTCATGGACCACGGCAAACTCACCGACGGCACCGGGAAGACGACCGATTTTCGGCATGTGATCCTGTTGATGACGAGCAACGTCGGTGTACGCGATCTCTCGCGAAATACTGTCGGCTTTCAAATGGGGAAAGCGACCGGCGATGCCGAGCGCGAGTACAAGCAGCTGTTCTCCCCCGAGTTCCGAAATCGTCTCGACGCGCGCATCGCCTTCGCGCCGCTCTCGAAGGGGACGATGGGAAATATCGTCAATAAGTTCATTGTCGAACTGGAAGGCCAACTCGCCGACCGCGACGTCACGCTGAGCGCAACGCCGGCCGCGCGGGACTGGCTCGCCGAGCGCGGCTACGACCCGGACATGGGCGCCCGCCCGCTGGGACGGGTGATTCAGAGCGAAGTGAAACAGCGTTTGACCGAGGAGCTGCTCTTCGGGAGCCTTGAGCACGGCGGCCACGTCGCCATCGACTGCGCCGACGACAAGCTCACCTTCGTGTTCACCGCAAAAGCCGAGCAGGCGAAGGTCGACACCTTCGTCAACTGAGATCCACCTCGACGAAGAAGGCCCGTCCCGATCCCGGCGACGGGCCTTTTGCTTGGCAAAAACACTGAACAGACGTATCGTACCAACGGTGCGTCGCATCCCCGTCTTCAATCCCGAACAGCGCTTCGTGGCGACGACGACGACCTACGACGAGGGGGAAGCTCCGGCGGCCTCCGTGGAGGTCTACGACG
>JAAFHJ010000703.1 GCA_013298325.1 Myxococcales bacterium
CCCTCGATGGCTCCGTCGAGGTCAATACGTGGATCATCACCACGACCGACCTCAACCTGCGCCCCGATCCGTCTACGGCGAACCCGCCGCTCGCCGTCATCCCGAAAGGGGCCCGTCTGCTGCTCCTGGAGACGGCGCCGACGACGAGCTTTTACCACGTCGAATGGACACCCGCCGGCAAGAGCCCGCTGCGCGGCTGGGTGTCGACGAAATACGTCGTCCCCGAGGACCCGACGCCGGCCCCGATCGCCGACGCCGGGCCCCCCGTTCAAGGGGACCCGACCGCCGCGGAGCTTGAGGCGTTGCTTGCAACGTGCACGCAAACGTCGTCGGGGCTTTACGCAAAAGATTCGGGTGGATCGGCGACGATCCCCGTTTGCAAGCTGACCGGCGCCGTCTTCTACAAAGCCGACATGGACATCGACTGCGACGGCAAGAAGACGAGCGTCTGCAACAGCAGCACCGACAGCTCCTTCCAGTCGCAAACGGCGGCGACCGACTCCCTCGGCAAGCCGCTCGACGCCGCGGCGCTCCCTTACGTCGTCGTCCCCGGCGTCAGCAGCCGTTGGAGCTACACGGCGGCCGGCGTCGCCCTCGGGAGCGTCGCTGCCGTCGTCTACAACGGCAAAGTCTCCTACGGGATTGTCGGCGACATCGGACCGACGTCGATCGTCGGGGAGGCCTCCTACGCGATGGCGAAAGAGCTCGGAATCAATCCGAATCCGAGCACCGGCGGCGCGTCGAGCGGCGTGTCGTACATCTTCTTCACCGGCACTTCGGCGAAGGTGACGAAGAACGAAGACGCCGTCGAAGCGCGCACGCTGGCGATCGCCAAAGCCAAGGCGCTCCTCGGGCGCTAATCCCTCTAGCCGGTCACCCGATGCCGAAGATGCGCGCGAGTACGCTCGGGCGCTTTTCCGGCGGCAGCCCGACGAAGAGGGGGCGGAGCGGATCGCGGGTCGCCGACGGGTAGGCGGCCCAGGGGAAGCCGCTCCCAAACTCCTTCAGGCGGAGGTCGTAGATGCGGGCATCGTCGGGCACTTGCATGCAAAGTGCACGTAGTGCCGCGTCGGGGGCCGTCCGAAGGAGGGAGGCTTCTGGCGCGAAATCTTTGTGGGCTTTGCAGGCGGCGATCGCCTGTTCGAGGGCTTCGAAGCGCTGGGCCTTGTCGTTTGCGAGGAAGGTCGAGCGGACGAAATCGAGGAGCGACGGCGCGGCGACGACGAGGACGCCCGGGTTCGGCGCGGCGAAATAGACGGGGCCGGCGAGCCCGAAGCCGTCTTCCGAGTCGACGACGTAGAGGTTCCCCTTGCCGTCGCCACCGATCGCCTCGCCGAGCGGCAGGAGCGACGAGAAGGCGTGGGTCGCCTCTTCGGCGCCGCCGAGGAAGTGGAGTTCTTCGTCGCCGCGCCGCACGCCGCCGGCAATGCTGCAGAGTGCACGGATCTCCGGCGACACCGGGACGCCTCGAAGCCGCTCCCAAGCGTCGACGGCGGCACCGGGGATCGGCGCGAGGAGCGTGCCGCCTTCGGCAAGGGAGCCGATGGCATGGGCGAGGAGATCGTGAAACGGCATGGGGGAAATTTCGAGGCGGCGAGGATGGGCGAGGCAACAGTCAGCGGCGCGGGGACCAGGCTACGGGGCATCTGCGAAGCGGGCCCGACACGGCGCTGAGCTAGACGAGCGTATCTCCTCTTGCAAACGTTGCGAACGGGAGTACCTAACGGGGGCGCGAATTCGAAGCCGATGTCGGTGCTTCTGTTTCGCGTCTCTCGGGCGCCATTCAACGTGGCGTCCATGAGGGGGTGACCGGTTTCGACGGAGGCATTCGTCGGGATTGCTGCGTGCCGTGGCTGTTTTGAGACCACGTAAAAATCTTAAAACAAACCCAATTGCGAACGACAACGCAATCGCTCTCGCTGCCTGAACAGGTAGTCTGAAAGCCGTCCAAAGGTAGAGCCTGCCAGTGCTCTCCGGCGGGCGTAAGCGAACTGGCTGGCTCCCTGCCGGGTACCCGGGTGGGGAGTGAGGAGTAAACAGGTTACTAGCGTCATTGCGAGCCCGTTTCTCGGCGCAAGATGGGGCGAAATTTAAAAGAGAGACTGCGCACGGAGATGCATCTCGCGCGAGGTTTTCGGACCAGGGTTCGACTCCCTGCACCTCCACCCCTCAAAGGCCTCACTTTCCTCGGAAAGTGGGGCTTTTTCTTTGAGTAAGATGCTTGATTTCTACAGTGGTTTTGAGGGGTGGCCGGAGACCCGCTTCGAGCTTCGGCGCGTGGGTGAAAAGGAGACCGGCGTCCGCATCTGGGACGGGTATTTCTACTCCATCATGGCGGAGATCCACCCGGAAGAGGGCCGATGGACCGGCTTGGCGCTGCCGTACCATCTGTGTGAACTGGACGATGAACCCTGGAAGATCCCCAATCTCCAAGAGGTCACCGATCAATGGGAGCGCACGCCGGTGCGCCATCTCGATCCGACCGTTCAAAGGGTGCATGCCGCCGTGCTGGCTTTGCTGCGCCTCGCGATTGCTTCGGGGGGTGAGGTTTGGATCATTCGGGATTAGGGGAACGAACATCCCGCCAAGGATCGCGCCTCAATAGGCACCCGC
>JAAFHJ010000704.1 GCA_013298325.1 Myxococcales bacterium
GGAGACACGCTATCGACGCGACTCCGCAGTCCATGCTGGAGATCTGTATAAATTCGGGTGGTAAAAAGGCGCGCCGGAAGCGCTCACCGCCGACCGCTTTGCCGTAGGTCGAGAGCCGCGGCGACCCTTCCCCTCCCGGGAACTGACTCGGACGCACCATTTCTATTTCACACTCGAAATGCCACCTTCTTGGGGCACTTTCTGGACGCGTGTTGGAGCCAGTTTTTGGCCGCTGAGTCGCAGCAGGAGCGAGAGCGGTGACAGCTGCTCTACTTCCACTTCCGCCGTCCCAGTCAGGCCGTGAACTACCGGAATTCGCGGGTTGCTCTGGGCAATATCCAGCTCCACGCGGACGGTACCGTCCCGTGGCTCATTTCCTACTTGGGCGACGGTCGCTTCTACCGTCCCGTATTGAGTCCAGGGAAAATTGTCGAGGCGCAGTTGGGCTTTTTGCCCCGATTCAATGCGGCCAATAGCCTGATCAGGCGGAAATTGAGCGACGACGCGGATCGAACCGATGGGCACGATCGTCGCCACCTTCTGGGCGGCCACCAGCGTCGATCCCGCCGGGAGCGCGATCACGTCGGCGAGGATTCCGCTTGCGGTGGCGCGCACGGTACGCCGGTCCACTTCGTAGGTGAGCGTCGCAAGCTTCGCCTCGTCGAGCTTGATGAGACCACGCGCAGTCGTCAATTGCTGAGCGAGCGTCGCGATGCGCACATCGCGGTCGCGCAATTCGGTCTGCCCCGACGACGCCGTCAATGCCGCTTCGGCACGGGTCGCTTTCGCCTGCGCGCTCGTTTGTTCCGCCTCGGCTTGGGTGCGAATATTGTCGAGCTTCGACGCAAGAGACGCCTCGGTAAGGCGATTTAACATTTCCGATTCGCGCGCCTTCGCTTCCGAGCTCTTCACCGCGACGACTACCTTCGCTTGGGCGGCACTCGCGCCACGGGCGACGTTCTGCTCGTTCGCGCTCCGTGCCTGCTCCTCCGCCGTCACTTGGCGCTCCAGGGCGGTGACGGCGTCGCGGTCGTTTTCGAGCTTGGCCTCGCTCTCTTTCTTTTGCAATTCAAAGCTCTTAGAGTCGATCGCGAAGAGGATATCCCCCTCGGCAACGCGGCGACCAAGGGCAAGGTCCGAGCTCACGACGACGCCATCCACGGGGGCCTGAACGGGCAGCGGGCTCCGCGTCGCCTCAAGACGGCCACTCTCCGAAACGACGTAAAGGGTCGT
Source organism: Myxococcales bacterium (assembly GCA_013298325.1). Taxonomy (GTDB): domain Bacteria; phylum Myxococcota_A; class Polyangia; order Polyangiales; family Polyangiaceae; genus JAAFHJ01. The sequence continues at coordinate 1,234 of JAAFHJ010000704.1, forward strand.
CTTCGCAAACACGAGCCAGGCGGCCCAGGCGGCGACGAGCACCAGCACGACCCCAACAAGCGTGGTGTAGAGCCCCGAACGCTCTCGTTCGATGGCGCGGAGAGTCCGAGAAAAGCCGTTCATTCCGTCGAGAAGAGTACACCGCGGAGCGGAGGACCGACGGGAGAAATTGCGAGAATCGCTGGGAATTGCAGGGCTTTTTGTGGCGAAGGCGGCCACACTTGTGGCGCGGACGGCCACAGCTCAATCACGGCACTCAGTCGCGCTTCCCCGCGAGCGCCACCGACGGGGGGCGACCGGCTTTTCCGGCGCCGCCGACCACAAGCAGGACGCCGGTGAGAATGAACGCTCCGGCGAGCACCAGCGAGGGGCTGAGCGGCTGGCCGAGCTGGACCCACGCAAGCAGTCCCGCGAGGACCGGCTGGAGCGGGATGTAGGCGGTGACCGTCGATGCCTGGCTGCGACCGAGGGCCCACGCGTTCGCTACGTAGGCAAAAATCGTTGGAACTGCGATGACATAGACGACAAATAGCCAACCGCGCGCCGTGAAGTTCGGCAGGTCGCGGAGGAGCGTCGGGAGCCCGAGCGGCGCGAACGTGATCGCCCCCCAGGTGAAGATCCAGGTCGCCACCGTCACTGCACTCAATCGCTGTACTGCGCTTCGGCTGAATACGACATACGCCGCGTAGGAGAGGCAGTTTACGACGACGAGTACGGCCCCGGCATCGATCGATCGGAGGCCGGTAAGCGTCACCACGCCGATGCTGGCGACGCCAAGCCCCAAGAATACTCGCAAATTTGGCTTTTCACGGCCGAAGAGCACAGCGAGCCCCGTCGAAAAGACCGGGATCGCCACCGCGAGCAGCGCGACGACCGTAGGGGACGTCCGTTTGAGTCCCATCAGAAATAGCATCTGATTGAGCGTAATTCCGAGGAGCGAGAGCCCAAAGAGGATCCTATGCTCCTTCCACGGAACGCGGTGGGGGTGGACTTCGCCAGGCGGCGTGCGCCCACGATCGCGGAACAGGGCCCAGACGTGGAAGAAGAGGGCGGCGCCGACCATGCGCACCATGGCGACCGACCACGGATCGATCCCCTCCCCGCCCTCCGCGCGCGGCGCCATCGCAAGCTTCGACTCGACCGCCTGCGAAGCGAACGCGAGCTGGACGAAGAAAAGTGCAAAATGCACCTTTAGGCCGACCGAGCCACGTCTGCGGGGGTCTTCAAGGGGCGGGGTCGTCTCCTGGGCAGGCACAGTGCGCCCGTAGCGGGCGGCGACCCCGGCGAAAAGCCCGAACTCGCAGTGCCATCGGTCAAACAGGTGGGCTAGAGCACCCGTGGATCCTAGGAACGCGTCGGCCCCCGCTC
>JAAFHJ010000705.1 GCA_013298325.1 Myxococcales bacterium
CGAGATCCAGAAACTGAGCTACCGGACCTTCGACGGCGGGTCGGTACCGGCGACCGATCCGGTGACCGGCAGCACCGTCGACGTCCCCAACGGGACCTCGCTGCTGCGCGCCGATGCCGCCGCCGGGCGCGCCTTCGGCCTGGGGGGCGGCCGGGCGTCGCTGCTGCAACTTTCGATCATGTACGACACCCGCGACTTCGAGCCCGACCCCTACCGCGGCGTCTTCCTTGAGTTCGGCCAGGAGCACTCGGCCCGCTACACCGGCTCGGCGTTCACCTTTCACAAGATGCTGCTCCAGGCGCGCGGCTACGTACCGCTCTTCCCCAACCACCTGAAGCGCACGCTGCTCGCCGTCCGGGGCGGCGTCGGCACGATCCTGGGGGAGCAGGCCCCCTTCTTCGAGTTTCAAGACCAGTGGAGCGCCGAAGGGAGCATCCGCGCGCTCGGCGGCTCGCAGACGCTCCGCGGCTTCAAGGCGAACCGCTTCCTCGGGAGGACGGTCGCGTTCACCAACGTCGAACTCCGCCATCGCTTTGCCGATTTTGACATCGCTGGGCAGAACGTGACCCTCACCGCCGCCCCGTTCTTCGACGCGGGGAGCGTCGGCAATCGCCCGTTCCTCGTCGCCGCCGCGGTGCGCGCTGCCGGCGGCCTCGGCCTCCGGATCGGCTGGAACCGGTCGACGGTGATCGTCGCCGACGCGGCGTTCTCCAAGGAAGACAGCCAGTTTTTCCTCAACTTCAACCAGAGCTACTGACGGAACATCCCGTTTGCTGATGACGGCTGAGCCACTTTGTTGCTCCCCCAGCGCCTCGGAGGCGAAGCCCGAGCCACTTTGTTGCTCCCCCGTCGCCTCGGAGGCGAAGCCCGAGTCACTTTGTTCGTCCCCCATCGCCTCGGAGGCGAAGCCCGAGCAACTCCACTCCCCTCCCCGTCGCCTCGGAGGCGAAGCCCGAGCAACTGCGTTCCTTCCCCATCGCCTCGGAGGCGAAGCCCGAGCAACTCCACTCCCCTCCCCGTCGCCTCGAAGGCGATGCCCGAGCCACTTCGTTCCTCGGCGTCACCAAAATGGGCGAGCCGTCGAGGTCGCGGAGGGCGGCGGCGAGGCGGGTGAGCGACGAACGGCTCACAAGTGCCCGGAGCGCCTCCGGCGACTGGGCAACGAGGTCGCCGATCGTCTGGATGCCATGACGGCCGAAGGCGCGAACCGCGCCCGGCAGCAACGGCCGGCCGGCCGGGTTGGTGAGCGTCGCGAGGGGGCGCAGATGAGTCGCCGTCGGGATGGCGAGGCGCAAGCGCTCCCAGGTGGGGGGCGGCCCCGAGCGTTTGCGGCGCCCGGCGCGGCGCTTTCGCTGCGAGTCCGCCGCCAAGGGCTCCCAAGCCTCGGGTGCAATCCCGATCGCCGCCAGCGCGGTTCGCGTCTGTACGAGCGACACCGGGCCGACGCCGAGGGCACGCAGCACCGCCGGCGGAACGGCGGCAAGTTCGCCGACCGTCCCCCAACCGAGGCGCCGTGCAACCCGGAGCGCCGCCGCCGGGAGCGGGACGTCATCGAGCGGTGTGGCGAGGATCCCCATTGCGAGGCATTTTAGGCCATACGGGCGCGGGGCGACAGGCTGGTGCGTGGGCGCCGACGCAGCGTGGTAGCGCCGCTCCGCATGCTGAAGCGTCTTTGCATCGACAACTTCGGCACCTTTCAGGACTTCACCTGGGAACCGGGGGGCCTGAATCTGCTCGTGGGACGGACCGGGTCGGGGAAGTCCTCGTGCTTCGACGTCCTCGTCACCCTGCGCGAATTCCTCGCCGACCGGTGGAGCGTCGAGGAGGCCTTCCCGGCGGCTTCGCTCACCCGTTGGGATCGACGGGCGTCGCAACGGTTCGCCTGCGACGTCGAAGCGCCTGTTGAAGGCGTCGCGAGAGACGGCGGGCCCGACCAGACAGAGGCCCGAGGGACGTTTCATTACCGGCTCCACATCGAACACCGCGGGGGCACGATGGAGGTCGCCTCCGAGACGCTGCACCTCGGGGCGGTGGAGCTGTTCCGGTTTGAGGGCGGGGTGATGTCGCTGTTTGACGACGACGGCAACGCAAGCCCCCCCTTCGCCGGCTACCCGTGGCGCTCGGGACTTGCCCTCGTCGTGCCGAAGGCGACGAACACGAAGCTGCAGTGGTTTACGTCCTGGGTCGCCGCGATGACGCATCTGCGCCTCGTCCCGTCGGCCATCTCCGGTCGCGCGGCGACCGAGGAACGATGGTTGGAATCGACCGGCGCAAACTTCGCGAATTTCTACCGATACCTGAGCCACCAGGCGCCGAAGACGCTGGACGACGCCCGGAAGCGCCTCGCGAAGGTCGTCGACGGCTTCGCGAGCCTGTCGGTCGGCGGCGACGCGGGAGGCTTCCTCCGCACGCGTTTTCGCGGGCCAGGCGGCCCCCTCTTCGAGCTGCCGTTCACGCAGCTCTCCGACGGGCATCGCGCCCTGTTCGTGCTGTACGTCGTCCTTGCGGCGGCGAAGGGGGCAAGCCGCCTACTCTTGCTCGACGAGCCGGAGAACAACGTCGCCCCCGAGGAGTTCCAGCCCTTCGTGA
>JAAFHJ010000706.1 GCA_013298325.1 Myxococcales bacterium
CCGTGCGTCCTCGCCCGCTCGCGCGGATCGAAGAACAAATGGGCCTACTCGCCGCGGTCCATGCGGTCGATGGCGGCCGCTTTGAAGGCGTCGAAGCGCCCCTCGGCGATGGCGGCGCGGGCGCCGGCCATGAGTTCGCCGAAGAAATGAAGATTGTGGATCGAGAAGAGGCGCAACGCCAAGATCTCTTTCGCCAAAAACAGGTGCCGGAGGTAGGCGCGCGAGTAGCCGCTGGCGCAGCAGTGGCAGCTGCATTCCGGGTCGAGGACGCGGAGGTCGTCTTTGTGCTTCGCCTGCTTGATGACCACGCGCCCGAAGCGGGTGAGCGCCTGGCCGTTGCGGGCGTTTCGCGTCGGGAGCACGCAGTCGAACATGTCGATGCCGGCGGCGACCCCTTCGAGCAAATCCCGCGGGGTACCGACGCCCATCAGGTAGCGGGGGCGGGCCGGATCGACCTTGTGGGCCATCGCGTGGAGCGTCTCGTACATGCGCGGGATCGGCTCGCCGACGGAGAAGCCGCCGAGGGCGAGCCCTTCGAAGGGGAGCTCGGCGAGTTCTTCCGCGTGGCGCTCGCGGAGATCGGTAAAGCAAGCCCCCTGAATGATTCCAAAAAGTGCCTGCGTCGGCTTCCGGGGGGCGGCGAGGGCGCGCTTCGCCCAGCGGGTCGTGCGGGCGAGCGCCTCTTCGACGACGCGCTTCTCCGATTCGCCGGGCGGGCAGACGTCGAGCTGCATTTGGATGTCGGCGCCGATGAGCCCCTGGATGCGCACCGCCTCTTCCGGGGTGAGGTTGTGCTTGGAGCCGTCGAGGTGGCTTCGGAAGGCGTACCCCTCCTCGGTGAGCTTGACGAGGCTGTCTTTTCCGCCCTTTGCGCTGCCGAGGGAGAAGGCCTGGAAGCCGCCGGAGTCGGTCAGCATCGCCTTTTTCCACTTGGTGAACTGGTGGAGGCCGCCGTGGGCGTCGACCGCCTCGGCGCCGGGGCGGAGCATCAGATGGTAGGTGTTGCCGAGGACGATCTGGGCGCCGGTCGTGGCGACTTCGTCCATCGTGAGCGTCTTCACGGTGCCGGCGGTGCCGACCGGCATGAACGTCGGCAGTTCGACGACGGCGCTCGGCGTGGTGAAGCGGGAGCGTCGCGCGTGGCCGTCCTGGGCGAGGACCTCAAAGCGGAAATGGGGCGAGGGGCGCGCGGCGTCGTTCATCGGTCTGCCTGAAGGTTGCGGTCGAACGCGGGGCGTGACCGGAGGGGCGTGAAGGCCCCAGCGACCGCCGGGGCGCCGCCCCTGTAGCAGATCGTCGCCGGCAACTCGCGGGGAAGCGGCTGCTCGCGACGCCGGGTCGAATCCTCAGCGCGTCGCTTCAAACAGCTTCCGGTAGGCGCCGTAGCCTTCCTGTTCGAGCTTCGCGACCGGGATGAACCGGAGCGACGCCGAGTTGATGCAGTAGCGGAGGCCCCCCTTGTCGGTCGGCCCGTCGTCGAAGACGTGGCCGAGGTGGGCGTCGCCGCTGTGGGAGCGGACCTCGGTCCGGACCATGCCGTGGGCGCGGTCGCTGTGCTCGACGACCGCCGCTTTCTCCACCGGCTTCGTGAAGCTCGGCCAGCCGGAGCCGGAGTCGAACTTGTCGGTCGAGCTGAAGAGCGGCTCGCCAGTCGTCACGTCGACGTAGAGGCCGGCTTCGTGGTTGTCCCAATAGGCGTTGCGGAAGGGCGGTTCCGTCGCCGCTTCGCAGGTGACCTGAAACTGCTCCGGCGTGAGCTGGGACTTGAGCGTTTCCACGGAGGGCTTCGTGTAGGTCTTCATGGGCGTACCTTGTAGCGAAGAAACGGCGACCGAGTCGGAACCGGGCGGAATCGCGCGCGAACCGACCGAGTCGTTTGCGTCGCGTGGCGCGTTTGCGGTGGCGCGGGGCGGATCGTGGGAGCAGGCAGCGAGGAGTCCGAGCGCGGCGACGAGGGCAATTCGCATGCTTTCGGCTACGTGCCGCCCCGACGGTCGGTTTCGTGGCGCGACCGCACGCGGCTAAACATGCGGCGCGGCGCAGAAGCAGCGTAGGACGCTCGCCATGGGCGACGAGGGCCCCCTTTTTCTGCGAAGATGCGCGGATGGCCGAACCGACCGTCGAAGCCCGCGAAACGCGCGTCCAGCAGGAAGAGGCCGATTTCGCGCGCCTCGTGCGCAGCGGGGCCCAGATGCCCGGCGACCGCGCGCCGACGAACTACCGGCGCCTCCTGCGACCGGCGCTCTGGGTCGCCGTCGCCGGGTGCATCCCGGTCGGGGCGATCGTCGGGCTGATCGTCGGGATGGTCAACGAGCCCGGGAACCACGACTACATCGGTCGCGGCGTCGTCCCGGCGTTCTTCGCGGTTGTCGGGGCCGGAGTGGGGACCATGTTTGCCGCGTTTGGCGGTTTGGCGCTGTTGCTGACGCGCCCGAAGGGGTGACCCTGCGACCGACCCTCTCCGATTGGTTGACGCACGCCCGTGAGGCCATGGAGCCGGTGGAGGTCGAGCGGTGCCTGGATGCGGCCATCGCCCAGGCCGAATCTTGCCACGACTGGCGCACGCTCCTTCGTGGCGTCGCCGG
>JAAFHJ010000725.1 GCA_013298325.1 Myxococcales bacterium
CTCCCCCCCTTCTCCGGAAGCAACGGCGGCGCGCCCGTGGGCGAGGAGCACTTCAGCTGCGCGCGTGAGCAGCGACGCGGCGAGGGCCGGTGATGTCGCCCCGGCCGACTCCGCTTCGAAGCGAGCCGCAAGCTCTCGTGCTTTCGCCCGTTTTGCCTCGAGCGCCTCGAGGGCCTCTTCGGCGGCGTCGTCACCGTCGGCGGCGAGCTCCTGCCAGACGGCCTCGGCGAGCCGCGCGTCGAACAGCTCCTCTTCGGCAAGCTGGGCGAGACGCTTTCGTGCACCTCGCCGCCCCCCGGCGTCCGCGTGGCAGCAGGCAACGAGCCCGAGAAGCCGCGCCGCCGCCTGATTTTCGCCGCGACCTTCATGCATCATACATGCATGCAGAATGCGCGTATCCTCTCCCGGCCCGAGGGTATCTCCGCGGCCGCTGGTTCGCGCCCCCTCGAAACGAACGCCCCAACGCTCGGCAAGGGCGCTCCAGGCCGAAGCGTCTTCGGGATTTTCGAGGAGGGCGGCGAGCGACTGAGCGGTGGTGTCGGTCATTGCGAGAATTCTCCGGACCCTCCACGAGGGTCACGAAACAAGGTTCACAGCGCTACGGCGGCGGACCGCGCGCAGGGCTTGACGGCGGCAGAAAAGCCACCGCCTGCACACAGAGCGAAGGGGCGCAATGCTACGTGGCCAAGGGGCGGTTTTTCAATGGGCGCGGCGCCTTTTCGAGGGGGCGAGGCTGATGCACAAGAATCTGGCGAATGGCGTCGATTTCCGCACGGACAAGGACCGAAGCGCGATGGCATCTATCTCTGCGCCGTCGCCGCGGTATTCTCCGCGCTCTATGCCCCCTTCCCGACGGCCCGCCCCCGATGCCCGCCTCCTGCCGACCCTCCGGGCGATCGCAGAAACTGCGCGTATCAGCGTACCGACGGTCTTCGATGCCTTCGCCGGAACCCTCGACCGCGACGTCGCCGACGGGCGCCTCGCCCATTGGGCGTCACAGCTCATTCGCGCAGCCGCGACCAACATCGTCCTTCGTGGCCGCGAGCACCGCGCCCCCAACGGCGCCTACGTGATCATGAGCAATCATCAGTCAAACTTCGACGTACCGGTCCTCTACGAGGCGCTCGGGCCGAAGATGCGTATGGTCGCAAAGGCTGAACTTTTCACGATTCCGATCTTCGGAAAGGCGATGCTCGCCGCCGGCTTTGTCCGCGTCGACCGTGCCCAGCGGTCGGAAGCGGTAAAGAGCCTCGAAGCGGCGTCGGCGATGCTCGCCGAGGGGCGCTCCCTCTTCATCGCCCCGGAAGGGACGCGGAGCCGCGACGGCGCCCTCGGCCCCTTCAAAAAGGGCGGATTCCACCTTGCCGCGCACGCAGCTCTCCCGATTTTGCCGGTCACCATCGACGGAACGCTGGAAATTCTTCCGCGCGGTGCCTTACGTACCGTCCGTGGAAAGTCGGTCGTCGTGACGATTCATCCGCCCATCGCGCCGTCGCCCCCCGGCGACAAGTCGGCCCTTCTGGCGACGATCGCCGCCGTTCGCGCGGCAATTCAAAGTGCACTTCCGGCCCTGTAGGCACGCGTTTCAAAGGACATTGGATGACCTTCGGTAGTCTCGTTCCGCCGCCGGCCCGCGCGGGTGAAAATATTGCTATCGTCGTGAATGCAAACGCAAAGCGGGGGGGCCGCCGCGTAGCTGCGCAGCTTTCGCGTGCCCTCCCAGGCGCGGAAGTCCGATTGACACGGCGTATTGAAGAAATCGAAGGTTGGCTACGGACGCTCAGCGCACCACGCGCCATCTTCTCGGCAGGCGGCGACGGTACAGCGATCGCGCTGTTGAACGCGATGCGAAGGGTCTACGGCGACCACGGACGCTTCCCCCCCGTAGGCGCGCTCCCCCTCGGAACCGGAAATGCCTGGGCCCACGCCACTGGCGCGCGCAAACTGCATCGTTGTGTGCGGTCACTTGCACGTTTTCATGGGCCCTTCCCCACCCGTCGTTACAGCCTCCTGGAATGCGACGGGACGCTCACTTTTTTTGCCGGTTCTGGCTGGGATGCGCAGGTCCTAAATGATTACAAGGAGCAGCTTGAGGCCTCGAAAGGCCCATTGAAGCGCGTCTCCAAGTCGGTCTACGGCTACGTCACGGCCATGATCACACGGACGGCGCCAAAGAACCTTCTCTTTGGGCGCCCCCACGTCGTGGTCGAGAACTTGGGCGACGACGTGTACACCATCGACGCCGACCGAAACCTGAAGAAACTTGAAGGTATCGGCCGCGGCGCAATCCTCTACGACGGCATGGCGTCCGTCGCGGGCGCGGCGACGTGCCCCGAGTTCGGCTATCGGTTTCGCGCGTTCCCCCACGCCGAACGGATGCCGGGAATGATGTCGGTACGTGTGTACGATGCGTCGACGCTCGTCGGTCTCCGTCAAATCCCAGAAGTGTGGCGCGGTGAACACCCACTCCGTGGAATGCACGACTGGTTTGCAACGCACGTACGAATGACCTTCTCAA
>JAAFHJ010000707.1 GCA_013298325.1 Myxococcales bacterium
TGCTTGCGAAGCGGGCGACGGTGACGGAGAGCGACCCGTCGCCGACGGAGGTGCCATGGATTTCGCCGGCGCTCGAGCAGCCGACGACGATCGACTTCGGGTAGGTCCGCGCGAGCTCGCCGAGGGCCGGCGCTTTGGCGGCATTGGGGCTACCGAACGCGAGGACGAGGGTGCGCGGCGAGTCGAGGGAGGCGAGGAGCGGGAGGTCCCAGGTGCTCGAGGCGACGTCGTAGCGGTAGGAGCGGACGGCGAGGCGGAACGCGTCTTCGGGGTCCTCCAGGAGCGTCACCGGGAGCGTCTCCCGGTTCAAATGCTCGGCGCTGGCGCGACGGGGCTCTTCCACCGCCCCAGCAGCGCTTCGGGCCGCGGGGACCGGCGGCTTTGCGACGGGGGCGGGCGCCGGGCGGGCCGACGGGAGCGCCACCGGCTTCGGCGGGGCCGGGCGCGTCGTCGGTTGGGAGGCGTCAGGGAGCGCTTCGTTCTCGGAAAAGAGCGTGAGCGTCATCGTCTGGTTGTGGAGGTCGGCGTGCCCCTGGGCGAAGGGGGAAATCTCCCCGTAAGAATAGAAGCCGGTCAGGTGCTTTTTCATCCCCTTCGGGAGCGCGTCGTGGACCGCTTCGACCTCTTCCTCGGTGCGATCGCCGAGGACGAGGCGACGCCCGACGCAGGAAATCGCGACGGCGAGCAGGTCGTTGCCGGCCGGGGCCGGGCCACCGAGCGCCATATCGGCCGCCGAGGAGGCGCCGGCGACGAGCCGCGGGAAGTCGGCGCGCATCAACTGGACGAGGGAGCCGGTCGAGACGTCGCCGGCGAAGGTCATGCTCTGTTTCGCTTCGTCGACGGCGAGGAGGGTGCGCACAAGAACCTTGGTATCTTGAGCACTTGAACGCATCGCGAGCGGGAAGAGCAACCCGGAGGACGGGAGGTCCTTTGCGCGGGCGCCGAGGTATTCCTTGTAGAGTGCAAGGGCCGGCTTGCCGTCGAGCTCGAAGAGGACGTTCCCCTCGGAGCGCGTGACGACGCGTTCGGGGCCGAAGCGGTCCCAGCCCCCCTTTGAACCGTGGCCGACGACCAGCGCAGGCCCGTAAAAGCCGATGGCGACAACGATTTTCTCTTTCGCCTCGCCGCCGATGGAGACCCAGGTCTTGCCGAAGGCGGTCCCGTCGCCGGCGAGGCCGCCGGTCACGACGACGTCGGTCCCGACACAGGAGTTGAGCCCGCGCACGAGCTCGCTGCCGTTGACGTGGAGCCCTTCGGAAAGCACCAGGATCGCCCGGAGGCCGCTGCGCGCCGAGACGAGCTTTTTTCCAAGCGTTTCGCCGGCAGCGAAGGACTCTTTCGCCTCGGAGACGGCGACCGAGGCGAGCGTGAGATCGCTCTTGGCGAAGCGGGCGACGGTGACCGAGAGCGACTCGTCGCTGACGGTCGTCCCGTGGATTTCGCCCGCGCTCGAGCAGCCGACGAGGATCGATTTCGGGAAGGTGCGCGCAAGCTCGCGGAGGGCTGCCGAGCGGCGGGGGACCGTCGGCGCGCCGAAGGCGAGGATCAGCGTGCGGGCCGAATCCAGAGTGGCTTGCGGAGCGGCGTCCCAGGACTGGCGGGCGACGTCGAAACGGTGGGAAGAAACCTGCATGGGGAACTCCGAGGGTCCGAAAAGGGGGGCGGGCAGGCGCGCGCCAGCGGTCCGGCGTCGGCGGGGATCGCCCGGTTGCGGCGGCGCGGGGGGCGCGGAGGGGGACGAGAACGGGGCCGGCGCTCAGCGCGCGGCAAGCGTGACGACGGTCACGTCGTCGCCAAAGGGGCCAGTGACGTGCGATTCCAAGGAGTTCCAGAGGGCGTCGCGAACGGCGACCGCGCCTTGGGAAGCGGTGCGGGCAGCGACCGCGCGGACGCGACGCTCGGAGAAGGGCTCGCCGGTGCCGCTCTCGGCCTCGACGAGACCGTCGCTAAAGAGGACAAGAAGATCGCCGGGCGCGAACGGGATCACGACAGGATCCATAATAAATTCAGAGGTTGACCCGAGGGGTGCTGCCGCACCGGGGAACGCGGTCGCCTCCCCGTCGCGCACGTGGAAGGCCGGGCGATGCCCCGCGTTGGCGAGGGTGAGCGTGCGCGCGGCCGGGTCGTGGAGGGCGGCGATGGCGGTCATCGACATCCGCGCCGCCTGGAACGGGAGGAGCGCGCGGTGGAGGGCGGCAAGAGCCGCTTCGGCGGTCAATCCACCGCGAGCGCGTTCCTGAAGGATACCGCGGGCGAGAACGGTCACGAGCGCCGCTCCGGGACCGTGCCCCGTTGCGTCGCCCAGAACGACCAAGGTGCACCCATTCCCGACAGGCAAGTGGCACCAAAAGTCGCCGCTCAAGTGCTCCGCTGGGAGGATCTTTCCGGCGATCGACAACGACGGCTCTTCGTGAATTTCCTCTTCCGCCTGAAGGACCCGTTGAACGGCCATCGCTTCGCGGAGTTCACGAACGATTCCAAAGCGGCGTTCGTCGGCCTCGCCAATCCCCGTAATCAGTCTCAAAATCTGCGCCGACAGTCGCACCATTCCGGTGCGGACGGCGGTCACCTCGGAGG
>JAAFHJ010000708.1 GCA_013298325.1 Myxococcales bacterium
GGAGAACGCGTTCCTCTGGTAGGCGGCAGGTCATGTTCGCCGACGATCGCTACGCAGCCTCCCTCTACGCACGCCTCGACGCCCTCTCCGCCGGCGGCGGCGAGGAAGAGGCTGCACTGGTTTCATCCGTCGCTTTCCCCTTTGAAAACGCTGATTTCGCCGCGGCCGCGTTTGCCCGGGGGAATGCCCCCATCGAGGAACGCGTCGCAAACCCGGCCCCCATGCCGCCGATTTACGGGCGCTGGGCGAATCCGACGACCGACGCCCTCGAAACGCGCCTGGCCCACCTGGAGGGGGCGGAGTCGGCGCTCGTCACGGCGAGCGGGATGGGGGCGATCAGCGGGACTTGCCTCACATTTTTGGCCGCCGGCGATCACCTCGTCGCGCCGCGATCGCTGTACGCGGAAACAGCACGCCTCTTTCGCGAGCGCCTCCCGCGACTCGGAATCACGACGACCTTCATCGACGACGTCACGCCGGCCAGCTACGCCGCCGCGATCACCGACCGGACGCGTGCACTCTACCTGGAAACCCCGAGCAATCCGCTCCTCCGTGTGACCGACGTCGCGGCGGTGGTCGCCGTCGCCAAAGAGCGGAATCTCCTCACGTTTGCCGATGGCACCTTCGCGACGCCGTTTGCACAGTCGCTCGTTGCGGCCGGCGTCGACGTCACTCTCCATTCATTGACGAAAGGGCTCGGCGGCCACGGCGACGCGATTGGCGGCGTCTGCCTCGGTGCACGGAAGCTCCTCCTCCCACTCCGCGACACCGTGACCAAGGGGCTCGGGAGCGTGCTCGCCCCCGACGCCGCCCAGCGAATTCTCCGCGGATTACGGACCTTTCCGCTGCGCCAGTTCCGCGCCAACCTCACTGCCGCCCGCATCGCGTGCCTCCTCGCGGCCCGCGACGACGTCCGCGTCCATCACCCCTCGCTGCCGACCCACCCGGACCACAGCATCGCCGCACGGACGATGCACGCCTTCGGAACGGTAGTGAGCTTCGAAATTCTCGACGCCGGAGAGGCCGCGCGGGCGCGGGGCCGCATTTTTCTTGATGCACTTCAGGTATTTACACGAGCAGTCTCCCTCGGCGATACGGCGAGCCTTGCGATCCATCCCGCCTCGACAACGCACGCGTCGATGCCGGCCGCCGATCGCCAGCGCGCAGGGATCGGTGACGGCCTCGTCCGCCTTTCGATCGGCCTAGAAGGCGCCGAGGCGCTCGGGGCTGACCTTACCCAAGCGCTCGAAAAGGCTCGTCTCCCCGCGCGATTCTGATCGCCGGCGATTTCGCGGCGGAAAAGCGGCGGCGGTGCACGGTTGGGGCAAATCGCCACGCGCACCGTCCCAAAAGATGCCTAAGAACGGTCGGCGCACCGCCCCGCGCGACGGAGACGCCTGAGCCTTCTATGACGAACGAATCGACCTCCCACGACGTTTCGGCACATGCATTGGTGCTCGGTTCCTCACCGCCTGCGGCGGTTCCGGGCGGACAGGCACTTGCAGATCAAATTGTTGTTGTTGGCGCGCGGCAGCACAACTTAAAGAACGTTACACTCGCCATTCCTCGCGGGAAGATCATCGTGTTCACCGGGCCATCGGGCTCCGGCAAGTCGAGCCTCGCCTTTGACACGATCTACGCGGAGGGGCAGCGGCGCTACGTCGAGTCGCTCTCCGCCTACGCGCGGCAGTTTCTTGAGCAGCTTGGAAAGCCAGACGTCGAGCGGATCGATGGGCTCTCGCCAGCGATCGCGATCGAACAGCGGCCGCTCTCCAAGAACCCGCGTTCGACGGTCGGCACCGTCACCGAAATCTCTGATTATCTTCGACTTTTGTACGCGCGAGTCGGCACGCCCCATTGCCCGTCGTGCGGGTCGACGATCCAAGCGCAGACCGTCCCCGAGATCGTCGATCGCGTCGTCAACCTCGGCGAAGGGACCCGCCTCGCCCTCCTTGCGCCGATTTGCCGCGCCAAGAAGGGGGAGTTGCGCCTCGAACTCGACCGCCTCCGTCGCGAGGGTTTCGTTCGCGTTCGCATCGATGGAAGCGTGGTTGATCTCGGCGATTCCATCGATTTGGACAAATCAAAAACCCACGATCTTGACGTCGTGGTCGACCGCATTGTCCTAAAAGAAGGCGTGCGCGGTCGTGTTCGCGACAGCGTAGAGCTCGCATTGAAGGTCGGCGGTGGGAGCCTTCTTGTCGACGTCCTTGCGAGCGACGGCGCGACGACGGAGCCGTTCTGGCTCTCCGAGCGCTTTGCCTGTCTTGCGTGCGGGATCTCGTTGCCGCCGATCGAACCGCGACTGTTCTCGTTCAACGGCCCCTACGGCGCCTGCCCGACCTGCGACGGCCTCGGGGCGCGGACGGTCGTCGACGAAGGGCGCGTGATCGGCGACGCTGCGCGGACGCTCCGCGAAGGGGTCGTCCTTGCGTGGGGCCGTCGCGGCTCCGTCGAACTCGCAAATGAAGTCGCGAAAGCGGTCGATGTCCTTGGCATTTCGCCAGACGTCCCCTGGCGAGACCTCCCCGAGGAGGCCCGCCACGCGCTCCTCCACGGCCGCGCGGGC
>JAAFHJ010000071.1 GCA_013298325.1 Myxococcales bacterium
GCCCCCGAGGCGTCGCTCGTCGAAATCGATGCCCGTTGGGCGAACGGCTGGCTCCGGATGCTCTCGGATTTGCCGCCGTTTCCGAAGCCGCGCCCCGAGAAGCCGCCGGCACCTGCCGCTGCGCCGGTCGGTACACCTGCGAATAATCCGTCGCTCTGGGAGATCCTCGGCATCTCGGCGAAGGCCCCCTTGGAGGACATCAAAGCGGCGTACCGAAAGCGCGCCCTTGAAACGCACCCCGATCATGGCGGCGACCCGAGCGCCTTCCGGGCTCTCGTCCGCGCCTACCAAATGGCGCTCCTCCGCCGCCGTTAGGCGCGGAGTTTGGTGCAAACGCGCGTGCGAGCCGTAGACCGCTCGGTCTGCCTGTGGCATCGTCGGCCGGTGAATTTCCGCCGTCGCTTCGCGATCCCGCTCGTGTTCCTCCTTGGTGCGTGCGGCGAGGGGGCGAGCGGTGAACTCGTCGACGAGGGGACCGACCCGGCCGACACCGATGGTGGTCGCGACGCCGCCTTCGTCGACCTCACCACCGACGCCCGCCCCGCGAGCGACGCGACCAGCGCCGCCGATGGCAGCAACCTGGTCGACGCGAACGACCTGGTCGACGCGAACGATCCGGCCGACGCGAACGACCCGGCCGACGCGAACGACCCGGTCGATGCAACGGTCGCCACCGACGCGAGCAGTGGGGTTGATGCAACCGTGCCTCTCGACGCCGGCCCCCGCGACGCTGGCGCGCTCGATGCCGGTCCGCGCGATGCAGGAACTGTCGACGCCGGGCCCCGGGACGCCGGAGCGCCCGATGCCGGCAACCCGAACGACCCCGGCCCCAAGCCGAATCAAGTCTGCAATCCGGCGGCGATCAATTCGCCCGGCTGGCAGACTCACCTCAAGAATATGACCGTCCCGAATGGGACGAACTACACCATTCATATTCCGAGCAACTACAACGGGACGCAGGCGCTCCCGCTCGTGATCGGCTTCCACGGCTGCGGCGATACCGCCCAGAATTACGCGAGCTGGGGCCTCGCCTCCGCGGAAAACTACCAAAATCTCAAACACTTCAGCGTCTCTGTCGGCGGGAAAGACGGCCAGTGCTGGGACCCGGTCGCCGATGCGCCGAAGGCGGCCGCCGTACTCGCCCACGTGAAGAGCTGCTACTGGGTTCACCAGAAGAAGGTCACGATCTCCGGTTATTCTTCGGGAGGCGTACTTGCGTACAATGTCGGCCTCCAGAACGCGAACACCTACGCGGGAATCCTGATTGAAAATTCGGCGGTCGGGTCGACGCGCGCCGCCCGAATCGCCGGTGCCGCTCGGAAGATTCCGATCGCCCATCGGCACGCCGTCGATGACTCGAACTTCCCGATCGCCGGCGTTCGCGCCGACTGGGCCGCCTTCCGTGCCGCCGGGTTCCCGATGACGACGAGCGAGCGCCCCACCGGCCTCGGCCACGAAGGCTCGAAGGACGACTGGACGATCTACCTGCTCCCGAAGGTCGACGTCTGGCAGGCGCCGTGAGCGGGCCGTCTGGGTTCGTGGTAGAACCGCCGCCCGTGCCCGTCATCTCCGAGTCGGAAACTCCGCCGCAGTCGTCCCCGGCCTCCCACGACATCTCGATCCCCGAGGTCGCTGCGCTCCGAATTCTCGAGCATGATCCGCATGTTCCCGCGGCCGGGGACCCGGTCACGCTCGTCGTTCACGGCTGGCACAACGTCCAACCGGGGACGCTCCACTGGCACTTCCCCGACAAAGAGAGCGCCGTCAAAGCGGCCCGCGCCCTCCGCAACGCCACGAAGTGGGCGATCCTCGCAGGCCGAGATCGCGACGTCGAAGCGGCCCGCGCCCGCGGCCTCGTGCTCGTCGAACAGGCCTAACAGGCGAATACTACGTTACTTTTGAAGGCCGCAGATTCTCGTCCGCCCGGAACCGCCGCAGGCGGTGAGGAAACGGCGAGCACGGACGCAGATGCGGTGACGCGCCGGCCTTCGAGACGACGTTCGGGACCGGAGTGAGCGCCTCAGTGGCAGCAGCTCGGCTTCGCGACGAACCAGATCGTGTACAAAAACACCACGGTGCTCGTGCAAAGGAGCGCGTCGACGCGGTCGAGGATGCCGCCGTGGCCGGGGACGAGGGCGCCCGAGTCTTTCACGCCGACGGAGCGCTTCAGCAGCGACTCGCCGAGGTCCCCAAGGATCCCGAGCATACCGGCGACGACGGCGAGTGCCAGCAGGTGAACGAGCGGCACCGTCGTGAGCAGAAAGTGCTGAAGAACAAACGCGGCAACGAGGTTCGCCGTGAGGCCGCCGAGGGCACCTTCAATGGTCTTCTTGGGCGACACGGCTTCGTAAAGCTTGTGTTTTCCGAGGAAACGCCCCGCAAAGTAGCCGCCCGTATCGGCGGCCCAAGCGAAACAAAGAGCGGCGAGCACCCAGGCAGAACCGGCACTGTTAAGGTCGCGCCGCATCATCGCCAGGAGCGTCATCGGCCCGGCGACGAGCAACGGACCGACGCTCATCCCAAACGCGCGGAGCGCCGCCGACGGGATGTCGCCCAGGCGGGCAAGCGTGAGCAGGGGACCTGCCACAGGGATGGCGACAAGGATGGTGAGCGCGACCCGCGGATCGGGGAAGAAATAGAGGCTGAAGGACACGAGCCCCGCGAGGAGGACGCCGAGCATTTGGCTCGGTTTGTCTTCCGGGTGCGTCATGGCGAAGAGCTCCTGGGACCCGAGGAGAACCGCAGGAAGAATCAGCGCATAGAAGCCCCAGGCCGGCCCACGAAACAGGAGCCCGAGGATGATCGGTACCGCAATCACCGCGGTGATCACACGGAGGAGCAGGTTCGAAGCTTGTGGCCGCGCCGGTTTGTTCTCCGCGATTTCGCTCATCGTGGCGCTCGCTTACTACCCGGGGGCTGTTGGGAACAAACAAAGCGTCAATCGCTGACGATCCGGCGAAAGGTCACGCTGATTCGCGCCGCAGTCGTCGGGGATGCGGCGGGGAGGGCGTGTTGCCAGCTCGCCTGCATCGGAAGCGACATGCGGAGGAGGCTCCCGGCAGGGAGTTGGAGCGCGTAGTTCGCGCCGGATCGCCGAAAAACGAGCTCCCGGGCGGCGCCGAGGGAAATGATGCCGACGCCGGAATCGGTCGCAAGGGCAGCGCTGCTGTCGCTGTGGAAGCCCATGCCTCCGTTGCCCGCGTAAAGGTTCAGCAGGGCATTGTTTGGGCGAAAGCCGAGGGGCGTCGTCGCTTGTTCGGCGAGCGCCGCGATGGCCGACGGAAACGGGATTTCCGGGTAGGTGAGCCCCGAGTAATTGTAGGGAATCCCAAAAGATGCGGTCTTCCGGTTCCGGAGGCGCGTGTCCCAAACGACCGTCGCCAGGAGTTCCTCAAAAAGGCGCTCTGGCGCGTCCAAGAAATCTGGCAGGAACCGAAGTTCGTCGGCCAAGTCGCCAGGGAAGTCACGGGGCAGCATCCGTCTAGTGTAGCCGCGAGCCCACAGGGAGTGCCCGTTTTCGCTCGGCTTCTACGCCGACGAGATTTCACTCGACGCTTGCTGACCGTTCGATCGACACTTCCGGTGACGTCTGCGTAGCGCAGGCGCCGGTCGGCGCGAAACGACGCGTCGTTGGGGCCCCCGGAGATCGAGGGCCCCATGCTGGAGGGGCACGAAATGACAGGTTATCTCCCAGGATCTCGGCGAGGCCGACTCTCAAAAGCTATCGGTTTTTTTGCGTTTTTCGGGGCGCTCTCGCTGGCAGGCGTCGCGGCTGCGGCGCCGACCGCTGCTCTTGACGGGACGTTTGTGGAGGCGCTTCGTGGCGGCGTCGTCGCCGATTCGTGGGCGGGGACGAGCACCGCGGCGACCTTCGCCAGCGGCGTCGTGAAAGTGCAGATCCCGAAAGGGGCGAAGGTAAAGAAGGCCTTCCTCATCTCGGGCGGTATCGGTGGCTTGGACGGCGCGGGCGTCCTGCCCGTCGTCGCTGTTACGCCCCGCGGCGTGATCCTCGGCGCCGCCGCGAACGCGCCGCTGACGTTTCGGATCTCCGGTGAGGTCGCCCACCGCGATGGCGATTGGTGGAACTACGTGAATGACGCAACGGCCGTTGTGAAGCCGTTGATCGAAACCGACAACGGTACTGCAACCGGCGCGTTGGTCGACATCGCGATTCATGAGCGCGGCGATACCGCTCCTGAAGATCAGTACGTCTACCCGAAGCTTCTCGGACATACGCTCATTGTCGTGTACGAGCTTGCCGGGGCCCCGCTGCGCAATATCACCGTTCAAACCGGCACGGTAAACGGCAATTCTGGCGCCGCAAAGGGGACGATCAACTTCCCGAAGCCGATCGCCAACCGATGCCCGGTCAACGACGTCCGCTCCGATCCCTTCCCGATGAGTGCCACTGTTGCGTGGGAATACTCGGGGTTGGAAGAGGCGAGCACCGTCACGATCAACGGGACGAACCTCAGCGTCAATGCGGGGGGCGCCGACGACGGCGCGAAGAACGTCCTCGATCAGCTCTGGACGGGCGGCTCCTTCGGTGCCGATGCTGCCTACAAGGCGATCGGTCTCAAAGGGGATAAGATCTCGAATACGGCCCCTGGAGATGGTCGTCAGGACGACGAACTCTATTCGATGACGTCGGTCATTCCCGACGACGCCGTAAGTGCTACCTATGCCTTTTCTGGCAACGGCGATGAGGCCCTTCATACGCTCGTCTTCCAGGCGACCGCGAAGGTTGCTGCCGGCGATTCCGACGGCGACGGCGTGCCTGACGTCACGGAAGGGAATTGCGTGGTCGACACCGACAATGACGGTGTTCCCGACTACCTCGACCTCGACTCCGACAACGACTGCCTCCCTGACAGCGATGGGCGCGAGGCTGGGGCGGCTCGCACCGATCCGGCGCTCCCGGCGGCGGCCCACTGCGGCGACGCGAGCAAGTCCTTTTGCGCAGTTGCAGCGGCGGTCGGCGTTTGCACCGGGTGCGCGAGCGACTTCGGCGGCGCGACCGCCCCGATCTGCACGGCGGCGGCCCCGATCTGTCTCAAGGTCGGCAACAACGCCGGCGCTTGCTCGGTGAAGGCCAAGAACGGCGACCCGACCCTTAACGGCGAAGCCTGCACCTCCGCCGGCGCGAGCGGCCGCGTCACGGTGGCGACCTGTGAGAGCGGTGTCTGCGACAAAGCCGATAGCAAATGCGGCCTTACGGAGGGCGTCGACTGCACCGCGAACGCAGAATGCCGCGCCAACGCCTGTGGCACCGACAAGAAGTGCGGCCTCCTCCTCGGCGATGCCTGCACGCCGAACCCGGCCAACGACCCCTGCCGCGGCGCCCTCGCCTGCGACGCGACTTCGAAGATTTGTGACACCGATACCGACGGCGACGGCCTCACCGACGCCCAGGAAAAGACGCTCGGGACCGACCCGAACAATGCCGATACCGACGGCGACGGCATCAAGGACGGCGTGGAAGTCGGCTCCGATCCAAAGAAGCCGATCGACACCGACGGCGACGGCAAGATCGACGCCCTCGATACCGACGATGACGGCGACGGAATCCTCACGAAGGACGAAATTGCCGACGCGAAGACGGCGACTGTCTCCGACGACGTCGACGGCGACGGCAAGAAGAACTACCTCGACACCGATGCCGACGGCGATGGCATCAAGGACGGCGACGAGAAGACGGACGCCAATGGAAACGGCACCAAGGACTACTTGGAGAAGCCGAAGCCGGTGGTGACGGATGCCGGCGCCAGCGACGCCGGAGCCGCCGATGCCGGTGCGAGCGCCGATGACGGTGCGACCATTGAAGGTGGCGGCTGTGCAGTCACTCCGGAAGCCTCCGGCGCGACCGGCCTCTTCGCCATCGTTGGTCTCGCCCTCGCCGGGATCTTCGGCCGGAAGCGGAAGAAGAACGGGAACTGATCCTCACAGATCGAAGAACCCCGAGGCCGGATTCGGTCTCGGGGTTTTTCTATTTATGTCGAAGAAGTCGTGCCAAAGAGTGCCTCAAAAACGGCGCGACTCTCCCACCCTCTTGCGCAACAACAAAGAGTCGTGAAGACTCTTTGTCCCGGGGATTTCCTCGGAAGTGCTCCGAATTACCGCTTTTTTGCCGACGGCGCCGACGAAGGGACTGAGGGCGCGGCGGACGGGAGTGCTGCCACACAGGTCTCGGAAACGTCGGCCCAGCGCCCGATCCCGTCGCCGCTCGCCTCGCAGCTCCATTGGCGGATGCACATCTTGGGACCGCCGGCGACCGGTGCTGCCGGCACCTCGTAGCGGCACGACTGGCCTGGCTCCGCGCAGGGGGCTCGGAGCTCGGGGGGCCCCTTGGCGCAGTCAAAGGCGGCGATCGTCGGCGCGACGACCGTCGGATGGCCGGCGGGGAGCGGGGATGCGGCCGAGCCAGCGGGAGCGGTTCCTTTGGGAGACTCCGTGCAGGCGACCGCCGTTAGGGCTGCTGCGAAGAGGGCGAAGCGCCCGATTCTTGGAAGAAATTCGGGCATTTGATGTCTACACCGCGAGGCGGATGACCTGGCCACCGGCGGTCACCCGCTGAGGGGCCGCCTTGCCGACCTTGCCGAAGCGCCGCTCGCGGGCCTGGTAGCTGGCGATCGCCTCGTAGAGGTCCTCCTCGCCGAACTCGGGCCAGAGGGTGTCCGAGAAGTGGAGCTCCGCGTAGGCGAGCCCGTAAAGGAGGAAGTTCGAGATGCGCCGCTCGCCGCCGGTGCGGATGACGAGGTCGGGGTCGCCGACGGTGAGGCTCGGCATCAAGCCGTGGAGCGCCTCGGCGGTGATCTTGTCGGTCTCGAGGGTCCCTGCCTTGACGCGCGTCGCAAGTTCGCGAGCGGCTTGGGCAATTTCTTCGCGCCCCCCGTACGAGAGGGCGAGGGTGAGCGTCATCGAGTCGTTCCCCTCGGACTCGCGACGGAGCGGCTCAAGGACGGCGCGGACGAGCGCCGGGAGGCGGCCGATGTTGCCGATCGCGTTGAGGCGGATCCCGTTGCCGAGGATTTCGTCGCGCTCCCCGAGGAGGAACTCGCGGAGGAGCCCCATCAGCGCGTCGACTTCTTGCTCGGGGCGAGCCCAGTTTTGCTCAGAAAACGCGTACAAAGTCAGCGCTTTGAGTCCGAGACGGCGGGCGGCCCGCACAATCCGGCGGACGGCGGCCGAGCCCTCACGGTGGCCGGCGGAACGATCGTGCCCGTGGGTTTGGGCCCAGCGGCCGTTGCCATCCATAATGATGCCAACGTGGGACGGAAGATTGCGTGCTTCGACGAAAACCATGGGCGGAGCGTGCCGCTAACACGGGTGCAGCGGGGCCGCAACGATCGCCGCCGGCGCTGACCGAACGCTGACCGGCTCCTTAGCGTGCGTGAACGGCACCCTTGCCGGGGGTCGACGTTTCGTGATGCCCCCGTCCGTGCTCTCCTCCAGGGCGTGAATCCTTCGCGCTTTCGCTTTGTTCCGCTCGTTGCCCTCGTTGCCTGTGCGCCCAGCGCGTCCAAGCCGTCGGAGCCGCTTTCGCAAAGCCCCTCGGAAGCTCCCCTGATGGTCGCTGTCGCCGCGACGACCGCCAAGCCTCCGATGGCGGCGAGGGAGATCCCCGTCGTGGCCGCCGTCGCCGAGCTCCCGGATCGCGTCGTCGAGGAGGTGTGCGCCCGTACGACCGGTCCCCAGCCGGACGACCAGCTCTTTCGAGGCGCTTGCGCTGCCTACCCGAGTGATGCCGCAGATGCGCGCAAAAAACTGTTTGAAATAATAGCAAAATTCCCGAGTTCCGAGCACGCCCCCGCCGCCTACCTCTTCTTTGGCGAGCTCTTCTTTCGCGACGCCGAGTCGGGGGACCGCTCCAAGTACGAACTCGCGCGGCAAGCCTATGAAAAGGTCCTCCAGTACCCGGTGGCGACGACGCCGGTGTACGCCTACGCCGCCTACCGGTGCGCGCTCGTTTGGAGCGCCACGAACGACCACGACAAGGCGCTTCAGCTCTTCCAGGACGCGCTTGTGAAGCATCCGGAGCATCCGGTGCAGGCACCACTCCTCGCGCAGGCGGCGACCGATGGGCTCATCCTCGCCTACGCCGCGCGCGGGCGGCCGGCTGCGGCGCTCCTCTTTTTCCGCAGCTCCGCCCTCCCGCCGAAGACGGTGGCGGCGCTCGGCGAGGAGTACCTCCGTCGGGGCGCGCCGAGCGACGCCGTAGCTGCCGTCGAACCGGTCCTCCAGCCCGGGATCGTCGGCGAGACCTGCGTCGCGATCGAGGTATTTGCGAGTCATCTCCAGCAAGTAGATGCCTCCGCGGCGACCCGCATCCTCGCGCGTGCCCGGGTCCTCTGCCCGAGTCATTGACGAAGGGGCGACGGAGCGTTCGCCAGAAGACCCCGACCGCGGCATGCTTGCGTCGTCATGCAACGAACTCTCCTCGCAGCCTTGCCGCTGGTGTTTGTGGCTACGCCGGCGTTTGGGGCCGGTCGGGCGTCGGTGAGGCTAGAAGGGAGCGTCGGCGCGTCGTGGTCGAACGTCGGTTTGACGGCGGCAAAGATCACCGAACCGGCGCCGGAGACGTCGCGCGTCTATGCCCCCGGCGCCCGGCTTGCCCTTCCGCGGGCGAATTTTGCATTGATTACTGCAGGTACTTCGTTTGTGATTGGCGACCGTTGGGTCATCCCACTCCTCCAAACGTCCCTCGGTGGGGTCGCCGGACCGTCGCCTACCGTCGCCGGAACCTTCGACGGCGATCCGGCGCTCGTGAACCTCCGCGGCGCATTCCGCACCGATCTTGGGATCCTCGGGTTCGGCGTGCGCGGGAATCACCGGCGGTGGTCGGGCGGAATTCGTGCGGTGCCGACGGCGGTCATCGTGGCGAACGTCCGCGCCACCGTCCCCAACGGCGTCGGTGCGACCGAACTCACCATGAACACGATCTACTTCGGCGTTCGGGCCGAGTTCGAGGGGTGCCGTCGCCTAGACCCGGTCACCCGCTTCTGCATTGTTGGCGCTCCGTCGCTCTTTGATGGTCGCCCCTTCAATGGATTTACCTTCGGTTTTCGAATGGACCTGGGTCTATGAATCAAATGCGATGGACTTCCCGCCTCTCGCTTCTGCCAGTGCTGCTTCTTGCGGCAGGTGGATGCGCCTGGGATACGAGCGAAGACGCAGCGGTGCGCCCCGCGCTCGCGTGTGCGGGGGCGTTTTGCGACGCCCCGCGCGGCGAGGGGAGCCCGCTCCCGCGGCGCCGAGGCACGATTGTGTCCGACGGCTGCTTCCCCGACGCACGGGCCCTCGCCACGCTCGCTGCCCCGGCGACGCGCCAAATTGTTGAAGAAATTGTGCTCCTTTGCCTCATCCCTCGCGGCGATGGGGCGATCGCACCGACCGATGCCGCCGCTCGCGACGAGCTACGCCGCGTCGTTGCATCGGTGCAGAATGCAGGTATTCGCGCCGGCGGTGCCCCCTACCGGGTGTCGCTCGGCGTCTCGTTTACCGACGAGACGGGCGTCCGCTTCGACGGCGCCCAGACGGCCGCCCAGTTCGCCGATGCGCGCGTCCGTGGTGGCTGGGCGGATGCCCTCACGTCGCTGCTCAGCGGCCCGAATTCCCTGGGGGCCGATGCCATCGACCTGAACGTGGAAGCGGTCCCGCCGGGCGTTCGCAGCGACCTCACCGTCTTCACCGAAGACCTCGCCGGAAAGCTGCATGCTGCACCGAAGCGCGTCGCCGTGAACCTCTTCGTCCCCCCGTCGTTGCGGAGCCCGAGCGACCTCCCGAGCGGCGATGCGTTCAACGTCCCTGCGCTCGGCGCCGTCGCCGATCGCCTCCGCGTGATGACCCTCGACTACGCCGATCGCAGCACCGGCCCGGGGCCGACGATCGTCCCCGGTTGGGCCGTCGAAGCGGCCCGCTTTGCCCGTCGCCAGACATCGGCCCCTCTCGACGTTGCAGTCCCCCTTTATGGCAATGATTTCGGGCCTTCGACGACGCGTGGCGTCTCGTACCTGGAGGCGGCCGGCCTCGCCAGCGCCGCCAGCGCCCCCCCGTCCCGCGGAATCACCGACGCCATTACGTACGTGTATTCTGCATCCGATGGCGTGCATACCGTTTGGGTCGACGACGCGCGCTCGCTGGGGAGGACGCTCGGCGCCTGGCAGACGGAAGCGCTCGGTGCCGAAATTGGCGTCGTCTATTTTGGTCTCGGCGCGGAAGATCCCTCTTTGTTCTCCACGCTCGCTGGGCGGACGCCGCGATGATCGTCCAAGCCCCGCTCGGCGACCTCCGTGACCCGGCGCTCTTCCGCGCGGCGAACGACGAGTTTCTTCTCTGGGACGCTTTTGTTGCAGGAAAACCGCGTGTTTCCCTCGCTCCGCTCGTGCTAAGCGCTTCGATCCACGAAGCGGCACGCACCGCGGCGGAGGCGGTCATCGCGGCGACCGGTCGTGCGTCAATCGCCGCGTTCTCGGACGCCCGCGAAGCTGAAAAATACGGTTTTTCAAAGGATGTATTGGCCCTCGCGCGCGCTTCCTTCGCCGCGTCCGACGACGCTCAGCTCGCCCGCGTCGACCTCCTTTGGACCGGTTCCCACTTCGTCGCCTGCGAGGTGAACGCCGACTGCCCCGGCGGCCACAACGAAACGGTCGGCCTCCCGATCCTCACACGCCGGGCGAGCTATGCGAGCCCCGAGCGCCTCGCTGGCCTCGCAGACCCGACCGAGGTCGTCCCGGCGCTCGTGGCACGTATAGGTGCGCTCTACAGGGAACGGGCGGGTGACCTTTCCGAGCGCGAGGGCGTTGTCGGGCTCGTCTACGCGACCGCATATTCAGAAGACCTGCAAATTTGCGCGTTTCTCGAGCGTGAACTGCGGCGAGCCGGCCTCCCGACGCGGCGCCTTCCCGTCACCGCGCTTGCCGTCGACGCCTCCGGCGACCTCTGCGCGTACGGGAAACGCATTGATGTACTCTACCGATATTTCCCGGTAGAATACATGGAAGGACTGCCCCAGGGGGCCGCCATTGCCGACGCCATTCGCCGTCGCCGCGTCCGGACGATCGCGAGCTTCCGTGAGGCCTTCATCCAGTCAAAACGGATCTTCGTCGGGGGGCGCGCATCGGAAAACCTTGCGGAAACCTATGATTTTACGGCGATGGACCGGCGCCGCCTCCTGGCTGACCGCAAAGCGTGGGTCGTGAAGAAGGCGTTTGGCCGCGTCGGTGACGAAGTGTTCGTCGGCCCCCTCCACAGCGACGACGAATGGCGCGAACTCGTCGTGGAGGTCGCCCGCCGTGCGGCAACCGGAGAGCGCTGGGTCGCCCAGCGCTTCGTCGACCAGGTCCCGATTCCGACGCCGTGGGGCCCACGCCTCGTGACTCTCGGGGCCTACGTACTGGACGGGAAATTTGTCGGCTATTTCGCACGTTTGAGCGAGAAGAGTCACGTCTCCCACGACGCGCTGGTCGTCCCGGTTTTCGTCCAAGGTCGCCCTGTTCGGGAGGTCGCATGATCGGCCGTTTTCCGTTTTCTCGCACCGTCGCCGTCGGTTCCGCGGGGGTGCTCGCCGCCGGGTGTGCGCTCCGGCCGTTCACGCCATCGGTTAGCGTCGCCTTCTACGGCGAGGAGGTACCGCCGCCTCCGGCCGTCGCGCAGGTGCGGCTCTCGTCGGCCGATTTGGCCGCGCGCTGGCGTCTTCCGAGCGACGATCCGTTCGGCGTCTACACGAAGAGCACGCTCCTCTCGGCGATGGACGCGCTCGCCCCGGATGCCGAGCTTCCTGCCATTGAAGAACTCGACGTCGTTCACGATGCCCGCGATGCCGCGTCCCGCCTCGCAACGACGCAATTTCCAAAAAACGTCGCATTTTTCGTCGATTTGCGTGGCGCGGCGTCCGTCGCCTTTGGCGCAACTCTGCGTGAACAAACGCCGAAAGAGCGCCCCGTCGCGCCGATTTTGACGTTCGCCAACTGGCCCGACGAAGCGGGATTTGTACCCGCAGAGGAGACGCTCGCTGCTTGCTTGAAGTACGCTCCCAAACAGCCGGTCTTCGACGCCGCGGCGCCCATTTCCACAGGCGTTTCAAACACCTTCCGAGACCCAAACCGCGCCGGAGTCCCCCTGTTCTTGCTGGACGCCTGGCGTCTTGCCTTCCGGGACGACACCGTCGGCCCCGAGGTCTTCGACAACCGTTACGCCCTTGGCGCCGCCGATTTTCCGCCGGCAGAGGCGCTCCTCCAGGCGGGGATCACCCGGATCCTTTACGTCGTCGAAAATCGCGATGACGCCGATCGCGAAGAAGACGATCTTCACGAACTGTTTCGCGGCTACCAGGCCCAAGGAATCGGTATTTATCTGGTCGACCTCCCACTCCTCGCGAGCCTCGTCCCGGGGTCGGCTTGGGGGGAGGTCTTCTTGCGGACAAGTTTCTGGGTGCCCCCGCGCGACACGATCTTGCAAAGTCGCGGTTTTTATCTGCGATCCCGCTCCGGTTTCGGCGGAATCCACGCACGCCCCATTCACCTTGGCGGACACGGCGGCCCCCGAGGGGGTGGCGGCTAAAGGGATTGTTTCCGCCCGGCGAGACGCCGGGTCGGAGAACTCGCTCATCATAAAAAGAAGGGACTACCTCTTTCGAGGTAGTCCCTTCTAAATTTTTGCCCTTCAAACGTCGTTCAATAGAAAGCGTTCGGCGGGAAGTCGATGGAGACCGGCGTCGCGTAGCCGTCTTGAATGCGGACCGGACCGAGCTCGACGGTCGTCGTCCGTCCGTTCCCGCTTCCATCGACGAGGCGGGCGCGGGCGTTGTACGTCCCGGGGTCGAGATCGACGCTCGTGGCGAACGTCGCGCACGCCTGCTGGAAGACGCCGCCGCCGACGGAAGCGGGCGCATCAATGGTGACTTCCAAGTAGGCGGAGCCGGTCGCCGTACAGAGCGATGGGGTCGTCGAGTTCGAGATCGTCCAGTCGACGACCATGCTCCCGGAACCGTAGTAGCCGGGGCCCGACTGGGTCACGATGCAGCCCGTGAGCGGCGTTGCGGCGAGCGCGAGGCCGGCGGCGAGGGCGAAACGTGAAAGGAGTTTCGGGAGAAAGTTCATGGGGCGCTCCGAAGCAGAAATTTCATGATTCCAAGATATTGGCAGCTGATGGATGCAGCCGTCAGCGGCGACGGGCGGGCGGCGCGTAGCGGCGATTGGCGGGCGGGGCCGTGTAGACCGGCGCGGCGGGCGGGGCCGTGAGGACCGGCGTCGCCGGGGGCGCGTAACGGGTGCCGCCATTGTAGTACCCGCCGTTGGAGTAGCCGCCGCTCCCGAAGCCGCCGTTGTAGTAGCCGCTTCCGGTGATGACGACGCGCTGATGGCGCAGGTAGTCGGGCTCGTAGCCGTTGCTGTAGCCCCGCCAGCCGCCGCCCTCTCGGTAGTACCAAGCGCCGCCGTAGTAGTAGGTCGGGCGCCCCTCGTAGACGACGTAGGGGGTCGACCCGGCGTCGAAGTCGACGGTGGTGTAGGTCACCGTGTTGGTCGGCGCGACGACGACGGGGGCCGGTGTAGCCTGCACGTACCCGTAGCCGGAGCCGTAGGTTCGTGCGACGCAGCCGGTGGTCGAAGCGACGAGCGCGAGGGCGAGGACGGTCGATGCAAGTTTCATAGGGTTTCTCCTTGCGACCCCTTCAGCAAGCGCGGGGCCAAGGGGAAGTGGGCGATGGAGGCTCCCGTGAAGAAATGTAACTCGCGGAACTTTTGCCTGAATTTCAACTCGGAGTCCGATTGGTCCCGCGCGGATGGGGCGGAATGCCCCACTGGAACGGCGGTGGGT
>JAAFHJ010000709.1 GCA_013298325.1 Myxococcales bacterium
AAGCAGCGGGAGTGCCTGAAAGACCGGAGCGAGGCGAGCGGGGACCGTCTCATGCGCGCCCATCAGGCTAAAGCACACCTGCTTGTCGAGGCGCTCCGCGAGCGCTTGGGTGAACTCGCGCAACGGACCGACCATTTGTTCGACCGAGCGCTCTTGGGCCCGATCCATCCATCGCTGAAGCAGAGGACCGATTTCGGCGTTCGCCTGGCTGGCGACCTTCGCGAGTTCGTCAAACTGCGCCGCAGAAACCGACCAAGACTCGCGCGTTGCACTCTCGGCGTCGATCCCGAGTATTCCCCGATTTTCCGCAACAAACGTTGCGAGTTCGCGACCGACCGCCATAAGGCTCTCCGTGGTAACCACGGAGGCATCCTCGGCACGGTGGATCTTTGCGACCAGGTCCGACAGGCCGTACGCGGCTGCATTCCCCTTGAGCGTGTGGAGCACGCGCCGGCGAAATTTGTCATCCACGTCCGCGGATGAAGACGACGTAGCAGCACGAAGTTGGGCGTCTGTTTCGCGAAGAAATAGCTGAAAGATATCGCGTTGCC
The DNA here is from genome assembly GCA_013298325.1 of Myxococcales bacterium. GTDB lineage: Bacteria > Myxococcota_A > Polyangia > Polyangiales > Polyangiaceae > JAAFHJ01. The sequence continues at coordinate 552 of JAAFHJ010000709.1, forward strand.
GGAGGATGGTAACGAGCGCTCGATTTCGTTGCGCCTCCGCCTCGGCATGCGCAAGCGCGGTGACGTCCGAAATCGTGAAAAGTACTTCTTCAATCGCGCCCCCCTCACGAATCACGCGCCCCTCGGCACGCAGCAACCGCGTCCCGCCGGCACTGGGCAGAACGAAGGTGCTCTGTAGTTGCTGAAGCGTGACAAAATCGGGAAGAACGTCGTCAAAGACCTGCTCAATACCGAGGGAAAACTCAGCGAGCCGCGAGCCCGTAAGGCCGAGGAGTTCGGGGAGAACTCCCCCTTCGACGGTGCCGGTCCCCAGGAGCGCTTCGCAGGCGACCGAATAGCCACTTTTGACGCGCAGATCGGGCCCAATGCACAGGAAGCCAAACGTCACATGATTCAGGATGTTCTTGGCCGCTGCCGCGCGCTTGGCGACCTCCGCTTCCAGATTTGCCGCATTGTGCTCGGCCTCTGCGGCGCGCGCCTCCGCGACCGCTTTCCGTTGGCGCACAGCGGCTTCTCGGGTCCGTGCCGCGGCGAGCTGGCGCCCAATCAGCGATTCTGCACCGTTGTACAAATCCTCGACTTTGGCCTTTAAGACCTCGATCGTCGTTCGCGCAGCGCCGAGTTCACGGCGAAGCTGGTCGTGTACCTCGCTCATCGCTCGCCCCCGTTTCGCGTCGCGTGATGGATCGCGACGCCGACCACCGTTTGGTTGATGTGGAGGCCATTCCACTGTTCGCCGTAGGTGTCGAAGCCGACCGTTGCGCAAGACGCCGCCGAGAACATCGAAGCGAGGACATCTTCCTGCTTCTGCTCCAACGCCTCCAGCGAGCGGACGATGCAGTTAAAGAGCAGGAATAGTCCAATGGTCTCCGGCGGAGGGAGTTCGGAGAGTGCAGCCCGCAATGCGTCGACCTGTGGCGCTCTGCTCCCGATGGAAAGCACCATTCCTGGCTCGATGGCGCAGTAAAAAGTCATCGAACCGTCGGCCTCGATTTGCTGCACGGAACGGACGTAGAGAGCGTCCCCGCAGCGAAAGATCAGGGGGTTCTGGGACGCGATCCCGGGGGTCACCTCAGATGCGGGAATCCCAAGGGCGGCCGCGTAGGCCTCAAGGGCCGGGACTCCATCCATCTCGCGCACGCGCCGTGCGGAGACATCGGCGCGAGTCACCGCGAGTCGGCGTTCCGAGGTGGTAAAGTGCTGGTGTTTGAAGAGGGTGAAGCCCTCCGAGCAACGCACCAGGACGATCGTGGCAGCGCCTTGCATGGCCTGGCGACCGTGGATGACAAACGTCGATGAAAACGAAAGGTCGTCCCCGGCACTGCCGCCCACAAAGGCGATTCCATCGAGGGCTTCTGCGAGGATCGCGGAGACGCTCTCCTCCTTTTTCGCGATCCCATCGACGAGCAGGAGGCAAAAAACCTCGGAGAGGGCAACCGATTCCCGGTCGAGGTCCAACTCGCCGAGCATGTCGTCGACCGCGCGCGTAGCCGCCTCGCCATCAAACGACGAAAGGTGCAGCGACCGCGCGCTCCATCGTGTGTCTGGCGCATCCACGGCAGCCACCGCAAGAGCGCTGGCGTACCGCTTGCCGTCGGTGAACGGCGCCGGGGTAGATGCACCTACGACGAGGGTACGCGGAAATCGCTCCTGGAGCGCGGCAGCAACCTGCGCCGGGTCCTGTTTTCCTCCCGGGAACGCGAAGACGATTCCGGGAACAACATTCCCCATTTCCTGCGTCGCAGCGGCGACGGCGCGGTCGGCGTCGTCCTCGCGGGACACCCCCCTGTAGACACGCATCATGGTGCTCTCCCCAGAAGCAACTCTGAGGCGCTCCAGGCCGACGGGGAAGCGCTGATTCTGGAACCGATGGGCGCTTCAATCGGAACGGCGCGCGCGCGGTCGTGTGGGGCGAGCCATCAGAGGCCCGGGTGGGGAACGTGGGAACCTCACCGCCCGGATAAAAGATCGCACGGGCCATCAAGCGCGGGGGGGCGCTGGTCCCCTACGTGATTGGG
>JAAFHJ010000710.1 GCA_013298325.1 Myxococcales bacterium
GCGTCGGCGACGAGGCCGATGAGATCGTCGAAATCGACAAACCCTTCCTCCTGTTTCACCGCGGCGACCCGGGCGGCGATCGGCGGGAGCATCCGCGTGAGGGCCATGAATCGGGGATCGCTCTTCGCGGCGAAGTAGGGGAGCGCGCGGCCGACGGCGCCGCCGAAGACGAGATCGTCGACTTTTTCAAAGAACGATTTCTGGGCCTTTGTGAGTTCGCCCCAGCCATCGATCGCCTCCACGCCGCTTGTCGCGAACGCTTCGAAGGCCCGGGCAACGGCGTCACGGGTCGGCTTCGTTTCGCGACCGCCGGCGGTATAGGCGGCGGTCATGGCGCGGCGGAGGGCGGCCGGCTCGGGGAGCGTGGCGGCGTCGATCTCCTCGGCGGTCGGCGCGATCGGGATTCCGCGCGCGCGGACCCCTTCCAGCTCGGCGGCGAGGGCGAGCGGCCCGCAGTCGGCGAAAGGGGCTTCGAGGACGGGGTCGTTGGCGAACGTCGTCCGAAAGAGCTCGCGGAAGGCCTGGGCGGCAAGCGGCGCCGTCGTCGTTAACTCCAACGCGAAGGGGCGGCCGGCGTCGAAGGCGATCTCGCGGAGGGCCCGCTGGCAGTAGCTGTGGATCGTGCCGATGGTCGCCGCGTCGAAGGCGCGCAACGCCGCGTCAATACGGGTGTTTTCCTCGCTCGCTGCTTCTTTGGCAACCCCGCTCTGCACGCGCTCTTCGAGGAGCCGCCGGACGCGGACGCGGAGCTCTTTGGCCGCCTTCTCGGTGAAGGTGACGACGAGGATCCGTTCGAGGGGGATCCCCTTGTCGACGACGAGATCGAGGACGAGGTGCTCGAGGGTGAAGGTCTTCCCGGTGCCGGCGCTCGCCTCGATGACGGCGTGGTTCGCGGTGATCTTCTCGAGAATTTCTGGGCGCTTGTAGGCGCGAGCATACATATCAGTGCTCATCCCGGAAACTCCTTGTCGCGGATCAAGGCGGCGTGGATGCCGAGGCGCTCGTCGAGCTCGCGGGCGAGGTCGTCCTCCTCGGGGACCGGCCAGTCGCGCCACCCGGGGACCGGCCCCTTGGCGGCGTAGGGGGGGAATCGGCTGCTGGTTTCCCGGTACTCCTCGAAGGCGCGGACGCTGCGGGCGCCGGTGACGAAGGCCTCCAGCGGGGCAAAACGGGGGCGAATCGGGGCGCTTGCGTGGCCGATGAGATCCTGGAGAAAGAGTTCGGCCTCGTAGAAATCCCACTCGGGGAGCGGCTGGGTGTCCCCCTTGGCGGTCAGGTCTTCGCCGAGGGCGAGGACGCGGACGGCGGTGACCGGCTCCTGGAAACAGGCGATCAGGATCGCGCGGGCGACGACGAGCTCGGCGATCCGGAAGGCGCTGAGATGCTTCACGATGTCGTCGGGGTTCTTGCGCGGGTGGCCGGGGAGGATGATCGCGCCGTCGATGACCGGCGGGAGCGCCCCCTGGAGGAGCCGACCGCCGCAGGGCTGGGCCGGTCGGGCTTCGCGCCCATCGCGCCCGCCGCGGCTGGCCCCCAGCTCAAAGAAGGTGATCGGCGCGCCATCTCCGCGAAAACGCTCGATGAGGGGGCCGAGTTCCGCCTCCGCCTTTTCGATGCGGGCGCTTGCGTAGGGGGCCGTCGGGAGCCGGGAGGCGACGCGATCGGCCTCTACGCGGGCGCGAAAGAGGGCAGTGGTTGCAGCGACGTCGCCGGGGCCGGCGAAGAGGGCTTCGACGACCAGGTTATCGAGACGAAAGGCTTCGAATTCGAGGGGATCGCCGTCGCGGCCGTCGTCGTCGACCTCTTCCAAACGGAGGCGCAGGCGGGCGCGGGCGGCCCCTTGGACCGGGCAGCGGACGTAGGCGACGAGATCGGCGATCGCGAGCGGAGCGGCGGCGGCCCCTTCGCGGACGATCGGCGGAAATGACGGGAGATGCAGGAGTTTTTGCGCCGCCTCCCGGGCAGGTTCCAGGAGCGGGGCGTGGTGGAGGGCGAGCGGGAGGTCCTCCTCGGCGCTGCGGAGCACCTCGCCGAGGGCGCGGGCGTCGGCGCTGCGGATCGCCTCCGGGGAGAGGTCTTCCGGTTGGAGCTCCTGCCAGGCCGGCTCAAGGATTTCCCGGCGCGGGAGCTGGTCGTTGGAGTTGGCCAGGAGGGCGCGCTCGAAGGGGGCGAGGAGCGGCGACGGCGGGAGGGGATCGCCGCTGGTGGCGTCGGTCGCCGGCCAGGAGAGGGCGATCGCCGTCTCTACCGCGCAGAAAAGCTCAAGAAAGGCGGCACGATCGCGGTCGTCGGTCAGGATGTCGCCGGGGCGGCGCTCGCCGCGGCGGAGATCGAGGGGGTCTTCGCTCGCCCGCTGGGGGAAGATCCCCTCGCCGAAGCCGACGAAGGCGACCGCCGCCAACGGAAGCCCCCGAAAGGCGCTGAGCGGACCGCACAAAACACCGGGGGCGCCGGCGCGGGTCGTCGTCGGGATCGACGCGAGGGCCGCCTCGGCGAGGCGCAGGGCGTCGGCGTAGCGGTAGGTCGGCGCTGGCGCGGTCCCGAGATCCAGGCGGCGGAGCGTGGCA
>JAAFHJ010000711.1 GCA_013298325.1 Myxococcales bacterium
CCTGGATGCACACGCGTCTGTGTTTTCTCGGACTTGTGCGCCTCCTGTCGCGACCGTGGGCACGGTGAGTTCTTGGTATGTTGCGGAGCGCGGAACGGTCCTCGGGATGCGTTTCCTTGCAGCGCTGCAGCGGTTACTGGGCCTGCGTATTGCGTCTCAGTTTCTCTGGATCCTTGCCTGGTATTACGTCGCGTTCGCCCCGGAAGCTCGCCGCGCATCGAAGGCCTATCTCGCGCGGGTCGACCAGCCGGCGACGCTTCGCAATGTGCATCGCCACCTGTGGACGTTTGCCCAAGTCACCCTCCATCGTGTCGTTTTCCTTACGGGCGACCGTTCGCCGTTTCACATCGAACTTCATGGTCACGAGCGGATCATGGAGGCCACTTCGCCAGGGCCCACTTCGCCAGCGGCCGAAGGGGCGCCTCGTCGCGGCGCGCTCCTGCTCGGCGCCCACGTGGGGAGCTTCGAAGCGATGTGCGCGATGGCGGGCGAGTATCGTGTCCCTCTGACCGTCCTCGTCGACTTTCGGAATGCCGAAAAGGTCAACGCGGTATTTCGTCGGTTACGGGCACCTGGCGCCGCGGAAATTCGCATGCTCCAGATTGACGACGCGAATGCCGGCGCGGTCTTGGAGGCAAAGGCCTGCATCGAGCGCGGGGAACTTGTCGCCATTCTTGGCGACCGGCTCGCAGCAGCGAGCTTAGGTGCGAATCCCGGGCGCAACCGGGCCGCGGTCGTTCAGTTCCTCGGCGGCCCCGTGGCGCTGCCGGTCGGACCGTACGTGCTGGCCCACGTCCTAGGCTGCCCGGTCTTCTTCGTCGGCGCGCTGTTCACGCCGCCGGCCCGGTACGATGTGCATTGCGACCCGTTCGCAGAAGCGCTTGAGCTGCCGCGCGACGGACGCGCCGATGCGCTCGTTCGCTACGCACAGCGGTATGCCGATTCGGTGGCGCGGTGGGTGAAGGCTTATCCTTACAACTGGTTCAATTTCTATGATTTTTGGAGCGCGCCGTGAGTAACCCTTTCCGTTTCGGGGCAGACCGCCTTACCCCCGGTCACCTCGCGAACATCGCCGCAGGCGGCGCCACGGAGATCGACCCGCAGGTCGCGGCCCCCTTCGCGGCCACGCGGGGCGTGGTTGAGCGTCGCGTCGCTGAGGGGCCCCCGATTTACGGCGTGACGACCGGCTTTGGGGCCTCCTGCATCCACACCGTCGAAGGGGAAGCGCTCGCGCAGACGTTGTCTCGTAATCTTTTTCAATATCACGGCTGTGGGCTGGGGGCGGTCTACTCGCCGGAAGAAGGTCGCGCGATCCTGGCCGCGCGCGTCGCCCAGCTTGCCGCCGGATGGAGCGGGATCCGCTTCTCGACCCTTGAGGCGCTCGTCGCCTTGCTCGAAGCGGATGTTTCGCCGGTCATTCCCGAGCTCGGTTCGGTAGGGGCGAGCGGTGATCTCACTCCGCTTTCGTACGTTGTTGCGACGCTTTCCGGGGAGCGAGAGGCCTATTATCGGGGGGGCCGAATGCCGTCCGAGAGGGCGCTTGCGTCGGCGGGGCTCGCGCGCTGGTCGGTCGCGGCCAAAGAGAGCCTGTCGTTGATGAACGGGACGAGCGTCATGACGGCGCTCGCGTCGCTCGGGTTCGTCCGCGCCGACGCGTTCTGCGAAGCGCACGCGGCGACGACCGCGTGGGTGTCGGCGGTCATTCTCGGTCGCGCCGACCATTTTGACGAACGACTATTCCTTGCAAAACCGCATCCCGGAAGCGTCCGCTACGCCGCCGACGTTCGCCGCTACCTGGCGGTTGCCGCGCGGCCGGCTGCGGCGGTCGACGAGAGGAGCGGGGTGCAGGATCCCTATTCGGTTCGTTGCGCCCCCCATGTTGTCGGCGTCTTGCGCGATGCATTGGCCAGCTCCCACGACGTATTGACGATTGAACTCAACGGCGCCGGCGACAATCCGCTTATTTGCTCGGAGACCGGCGATGTTCTCCACGGCGGCAATTTCTACGGCGGTCACGTCGGCTACGTGTGCGACACCCTAAAGATGGCGGTCGCGAGCGCCGCTGAAGTGTGCGAGCGCCAATTGGTTCTCCTTACGCACCCGTCGCGGAGCCGCGGTCTGCCGGAAAACCTCGTCCTCGCGCCGGAGGGGGAGCGTTGGGCAAACCACGGCTTCAAGGCGGTCGAAATCCTCGCATCGGCGCTCACCGCAGAGGCGCTGAAAATGACGATGCCGGCGGCGAGCTTTTCGCGGAGTACCGAGGGGCACAATCAGGACAAAGTTCCCATGGGGGCGCTGGCCGCCCGCGAGCTTCGCCGGGTGTTGGACCTCTCCGAGACCATTCTTGTGCTCACGCTCCTTGCCTGCGCGCAGGCGACCGATGCGCGCGGCGGTCCCGAGTTTCTGCCGCCCCCCCTTCGCGAATTGTACACGCGTATTCGCGCCCATTCGCCCACGGTCGGCGAAGATCGGCCCCTCGATGGCGACATCTCGGCCCTCGTAAATGCCTATCGCGCCGGGGAGTTCTTTTCTCGCCCCATGTCTTCTGATTACCCATCCTTTG
>JAAFHJ010000712.1 GCA_013298325.1 Myxococcales bacterium
GCGTCGTCGCCATTGTTCTCCGTGGCCATGGCCACGGAGATCAATGGCGACGACGCCGAGGCCGCGCGCATTCCACGCTTCGGCGACGTGGGCGTAGCGACCGCCGTAATCGGCGTACCCATGCAGCAGCGCGACGAGCCCCACCGGCTTCTCGGGAATCGCGTGATAGGTGTAAAGTGCAGGACCGGCGGAGGAACGCGTCGTGAGACGCGCTTCGGTGAAGGCGACCATAGCCGCCGAAGATAGCGAAGCCGCCGTCGATGCTGGGGAAAATTGCAGGATCCCCGGGACTCGGGCAGGATGCGCCGGTGCCGCCGCTGCGCCCCCTCTCGCTGGCTTGGGCGCTGCTCTTTTCCCTGGGCGCGCCCTCGGTCCTCGCGCGCGATCCCGGCTCCGTCACCCCTTCGGAAGCTCCTTTGCGCACCGCCGGCGAGGCCCTCCCGGCCCCGGAGCCGCCGCAAGCGACGCTCCTCCAGACGCACACGCGTGAGGTCACCTTCTTGGGCGACCGTTGGCCCGACGCGGATGCCGTCTCCGACCTACTCGTCGACCATGTCCTCGACGAACACCACGCGATCGCGCCGGAACTTTTCGGTCTCCTCCGCAAGCTCGCCGGGATCTACCCCCACTGTCGTATCGAAATCGTTTCCGGCTTCCGCAGCGAAAAACGGAATGAAGCGATGCGAAAGAAGGGGCATCACGTGGCCGGGCACAGCCAGCACAGCCTCGGCACCGCCGTTGATTTCCGAATTATTCCCAGTGGTTCAACAACGGCCGTAGACCCGCTCCTCCTCGAGAAGCAGATCCGGTCGCTCGGCTGGGACGGCGGCGTGGGCGTCTACCTTGCGCCCGGCGAGCGCTTTGTCCACGCCGACGTCGGCAAACATCGACGCTGGAAAGGCTAGCCCACTACGCGGCGCTTCAATGGAGAAGGAAGCGCGCGGAAAGGAACGCGAGCTGGGCCGGATCTTTCATGGAAAAGCCGCTCGTTGCGCCGCTCGCCCGGTCGCGGGCGACGCCAGCGAGGATGCCGTAGCCGGCGACGAGTTCGAGGTCGCGGACCGGCGTGTACGCGAAGGTGAGATCTACCTCGTGGCGGGACGCAAAGACGCGGCTGACGGTCGTCGCCGGGGTGAGGTAAGCGTCCGTTTCGCCACCGTATTTCCGCTCCGGCGCTGCAAACTGGTAGCGGAGCGACAGGCGCGTCGGGACGCCCGGCTCCACCGTGACGGCCCCGTGGGCGGCGACCAGGTTCGTGAGCGCCGCCGCGTCGAGGAGTCCAAACGTCTGGACGTCTGGCAGGAGCGGATCAAAGGCTCCAACGCGGGAGGATCCGGCGCGATTTCCGCTCGCCCAAGCGCCACCAACGCGAAACGTCGGATTCAATCGAAGTTCCGGGACGCGTTTTTGCGCTGAAGCATAAAAAGCGTAAGCACCTACGTCAGCCTCGCTCGCTGTATAGGTGCGCGTCCCTCCCTGGTAGGCGCCCATCAATTGCCATTGAAAGCCGCTCTTTTCGCCATGAAGGCGAGCGCCTGCGGTCACGAGCTGCGCGTCCCCGCCGCTGCTTCCCGCGCGCGCGTAGGTCTTGGAGAGAAGGCCAAATGCCTCTACGCGAAAGAGCTCCGTCGGCGCCCAGCGGACGGTCACCCCTTCGAGGTTCGAGGCGCGGGTGCCGCTTGCGGCATCGACGCCGAGGCCAAACGTGCCTGGAGCCGACGTGAGCGCGGCAAACGCCCCAAAGCGGAGGCGACCCCAGGGAATTTCGCCGCGGACCGCATCGAGGGACCGCCCCGTCGGCGACCAGTCGTTGGCGCCGACAAGGAGCCCATTGGCGACGACCAGTCGCTGGCGACCGACGCGAAGGTATGCGCCATCGGTTTCGTATTCGGCGGTCGTCGCCGGCAAAAACGTGCCGGTCCGCCGCTCCTTGACCTCGATGAAGGCTTCGAAGGGGGCGGTTGCGTAGGGGCTCGTCGGCGTGCTCATGAGCCCGCTCGGCGCGCCGCCGAGGACCCGTGCATCCTGCACGGAGAGGACCGCGCGCACGGTGTCTCCGCGGCGAACTTCAACGCCAACCCTCGTCCGCGCGAGCACGCCGCCGACCGGCGTCGTCGATGCGCCGGGCTCGCCGGCGACGTAGCGGAGCTCGCCGCGAAGACGCAGATCGGCGAGGGGGAAGAGGCGGAACTCGCCATAGGCGAACCCCTTCCCGCCCTTGGAATTTCCGTCGGTTACGCTTCGTTCGTCGCGGTCGCGCCCCTCCAGATGCTCGTCGCCGGCGAAGGCGGACGAGGCGGTGATCAGGGCGAGGACAGCGAACGGAAGGGCAATCCGGAGGCGCATGGCGGCGGGACGCTAACGCAATTTCCCGGCGGAAGGGGGATCGACGGGCGGACTTTCGAGACCGAGGAGGTAATGCGCCGCCAACTCGCCTGCCGGCCGGCGCTCGTCGGGGGCGGCAGCGGCGTGCTTGGCGGCAGCGGCGGGGCCGGCAGCCACGGCGGCGCCCCAGAGGTAGCCGTGAAGGTCTTTGAACTCCCGAAGTTTTAGGCGCGGCG
>JAAFHJ010000713.1 GCA_013298325.1 Myxococcales bacterium
ATCGTTGGGGCTGGTCTCGCCGGCTGTGAGGCTGCCTTCGTTCTTGCCGAGCGGGGCATCGACGTCACCCTCATCGAGCAGAAGCCGTTGCGTCGCACGCCGGCCCAATCGACCGACGCGCTGTGCGAACTCGTCTGTTCGAACAGCCTCCGCGGCGCCGCCCTGATGAACGCCGTCGGTCTCTTGAAGGAGGAGCTACGTCGGTCCGGGAGCCTGATTTTGCGGGCGGCCGATGCGACAAAGGTGCCGGCGGGTGGGGCGCTCGCCGTCGACCGTGAAGCCTTCTCCGCGTACATCACGAAGGCGCTCGACGAGCACCCACGGATCACCCGGTCGAACGCGGTCGTGACTGCGATCCCGGAAGCTTCGCCGGAAAACCCGGTAATTTTGGCGACGGGGCCGCTCACCGGCGACGAACTTGCGGCCGATTTGGCGCGCGTCGTCGGCGCGGAACACCTCGCCTATTACGACGCCATCGCCCCTATCGTGGCGGCGGAGAGCATCGACTTCAATAAGGTCTTCTATCAGTCCCGCTGGGGGAAGGGCGGTGCGGAAGACGGCGCGATGGACGCGACCTCTTTGGGCGATTCGGCCTACATCAATTGCCCCTTTGAGAAGGACGAATATTTCGCCTTCGTCGAGGCAGTCGTCGCCGCTCAGAAGGTGCCTGCTCGCGAGTTCGAAGAGGCGAAATTCTTTGAAGGATGTCTGCCCTTTGACGCGATGGCCGAGCGGGGGCCGATGACCCTCGCCTTCGGTCCGATGAAGCCGGTCGGCCTCACCGATCCGCGCACCGGTCGGCGCCCCTATGCGGTCCTTCAACTTCGCGCGGAAGATGCCGGGGCGACCGCCTACAATCTTGTCGGTTTTCAGACCCGTTTGACCTACGGGGAGCAGCTCCGGATCTTCCGAATGATTCCCGGTTTGGAAAATGTCGAGATTCTCCGTTACGGCACCGTCCACCGGAACACGTTCATCGATAGCCCCAAGCTCCTCGATAGCGAGCTTCAGCTTCGTGCGGCGCCCGGCGTCTACCTGGCAGGGCAAATCACCGGCGTCGAGGGGTACGTCGAGAGCGCCGCGTGCGGCTTCCTCGTCGCCCTCCTGCTTGCGCAAAAGGCGAATGGCCATCCCGTGACGCCGCCGCCGCCGAATACGGCCCTCGGCGGGTTGCTCACCCATCTCGGGCGCGGCCGCGATGGGGGCGGGCCCACCGCCGTGGATGCCGACGGCGAGGAGCAGGCAGAAGTCACTGCAACTCTTCGCGATTTTCAGCCTTCCAACATTACGTGGGCCTGTATGCCCCCCCACGAGAACCGGAAGTTGAAGAAGCGGGACCGCTACCTCGCCCTTTCGGCGCGGGCGATCGCTTCCCACGAAGCGTGGCGTCGCTCGGCGCCGCTGTTGCCTGTGGAGCCCTTCGCCGTCGTCGAAACTCCCGCGACCTAAGCTACAGTTTTCCGAAGGTTGCCGCGTACTTGGCATCTGCCAGGCGCGTGGCGACGATTTCGGCGCTCGCGGCGCCGATGTCGAAGCCGATGGCCGAGCGCCCCTCGTCGAAGCAGGTTTCGAGGAGCCCCCCGGAGCCGGAGAAGGCGTCGATCACGAGATCGCTGGGGTCGGTCGTTGCGCGCACGAGGCGGCGAAGGAGCGACTTCGGTTTTTGTGTGGGATATCCGGTGCTTTCTTTGCGCAGCGGCGTATTGGCCGCCATCGCCGGGCAGTCGCTCCAGACCGACCCGATCGCCCGTCCGACGTCGGCGTAGTACCGGTAGGTCTTCGTGCCGACGACGCGGTCCCGGTAGCGGCGCCCGTCGGAATCGACGTTTGAGAAGTGCATCTTCTGGGAGAGTTCTGCGTAGGGTTCGCGGAGCGTCTCATCGGCCCCGTTCCAGCGAACTCGCCCGTTCTTTCCCCAGAAGAGTAGCGTTTGATGGGTCATCGGGAGCGTCTTCCCTTTGGCGCCATTGCCTGGCACCCAAATGACCTCGCCAGCGAAGGTTTGACGCCCGAAGCGCCGATCTCCGACGACCTTTGCGTCATGGACCGCGCGTTGATCAAGGTGCAGGATCAGGCATCCATCGTCGCGCAGAAGCGACCAAAGAACCGTGAGGCGGGCATCAAGCCAGGCGAGGTAGGCGTCAAGATCGGGCCAGCGATCATCGTAGGCGATCGCTGCCTCTGCCTCCTCCTTTGCGCGGCTCTTGAACTGCTTTTGAACGGCGAAGGGGGGATCGCAATAGACGAGCGCGGCGCTCGCTGGGGGGACCACGCGCGCCGCGTGGACGACGTCGCCGGAGTAGTAGGAAATCATTTTACTTTGTCGGGCGTGACGAGCGGCTCAAAGAGGCTCCGGACGAGGGGGCCGAGCTCCTCGGTGCCGGCGGTTTCTTCGCCCGGTTCGGGAATGGCGAGGTGCCAGCTTCGGGGGGGGCCATACGGGATACAGCCGTTGGCGACGTCGTTGCGGTTGCAGGCAATGCGCACATGAAAATGGTCGTCGTGGGGGGCTCCGCTCGGCTCGTGGAGGGCGCGTGCGGCGCGACGGAGTG
>JAAFHJ010000714.1 GCA_013298325.1 Myxococcales bacterium
GCCAGCGCGCGAGCGAGCAGAAGAGTGCGATAAGGTTCACGAGTCCGGCGCCGGCCGCCGAGAGTTCGAGTTCCCCGTTGGTGTCCGAAAAGGTCACCCGGAGCGGCGAGACGGTCTGCAGTTCGTCGCCCGTGGTGCGCTTCACGATGCGCGCGCCGAGACAGTCACTGAGGAAGGCATTCAAACGCTCGAAATCGTCGGTGCGGAGGGCAGCGATGAGGTTCCGAACGGCGTGGCTTTGGTCGCCACTTCCGACGATCCGATCGAGGACGACGCGGGAGCGGTATTCTTCGTCGACGACGGTCCCATAAAACGGGGGGACAAACACGGCGCGAGGGGCGTGCTTGGAGAGGCCCTCGGTGAGCAATTGGTTGATTTTCGGCGACGTCTTCGACCGATCGGCGACAAGTGCCGCAATTTCGGGTGCCGTCGCTTGCGCGTCCAAGTGGACGAGGTCGCCGGTTTTCCACCGGAGCACGATCGCAATCTCGTGGATCGGATCGGTCGCTTCAAAGGTGAGAGTCACCGCGAGCTTGAGCCCCTGCTCGACAATTCCGCTCGGAAAGAGCTGCTCCCAATCGGCCAGCGGGAGCAAGGCATCGGGGCGGATCGGCAGCTCCTTCAGCTGGATCTTCCCCGTCGGCGTCAGACTCGCCGGCGACTCGCGCACAGCGCGCTCAAAGAGCTCACACGCGAGGCGAATGGCATGAAGCACCGTCGTCTTCCCCGAGCTATTGGGACCGAGGAGCGCGGTGACGGCGCCAAACTCCGCGTCCAACGCGGTGAAGCCGCGGAAGTTTCGCAGGGCGACGCGCGTCAGCATGGGTGACGCCTACCACGCGGTTTCCGAGCGTCCTAGAAAGGGGCAGGGGGGGCCACGACCGAAGCCCGGGAGCTTCCCACGCGTTGCGGGAGCTTCCCACGCGTCTGGCGAACCTTCGTTTTCCGTCGGCGAACCTTCGTTGGCCACCGGGGGGCTTCGTTTGCCAACGTTGAAGCCGTTTTGGGCCGCCCCGTCGGCGCCGCGGCGGCGCGTGAAGCAGATTCTTCAACAAACGTGACCTTCCCAGCGGCTGGTGAGCGCTTCGCGGCCGAAATCGAAGGCTCCCCGGCGGCAAATGGGGCGTCCCCGTGGCGCGCGAAGCCTCCAGCGCTCGCCGCGTAGAAATCTGCTTGCGCCCCTTCGTCGTTTCCGGTGCCATCGCGCTCGGTTTTTTGTGTGTCGTGCGCCCTCCACGCGGTGGAGGTGCCTAGGAAAGGGAGGAAAATGGCTACAAAATCAAAAGCATCAGCTCCGACAACGACGTTGGAGAAGTCGCTTGCCGATCTCGAACGTACGGTGACCGTCGGCGACGCCGTCCTCGAAGCGACCGTCGAGCGCGCGTTCAAGTTTCTTCGCGGCGTCGGCACGAGCGAGGCGATCCGCGCCGCGCTGGCGAAGGTCGGCTACGGCGCCGAGGAACATGATGCCGGGTGGCGCTACGCCCATGCCGTCTCCGGCTACCAGCGACCGGTCGCCGCGGAGCCGACGAAGGCGATCGCCGACGCGATTGCCGCCATCGACGCCGCCGACGAAGAGCTCTTCGCCATCTCGGCGGCGACGCTCAAGCACCGGTTCCCCGCCCAAGAGAAGAGCCTCTTCGCGAACTTGTCGGCGACGCGCGGGCCTGGCGCCGTCGTCGGGATGAAGACCTACCTCGACCGCCTGACGGCCCTTGAAACGTCTGCCGATGCCGACGATCAAGCGGCCGTCGCCCTCCTCGCCAAGCGCGGAATTACGCCGGCGCGCCGTGCCGAATTGGCCGCCCTCGTCGCGACCGCCGAGAGCTACGAAGCCCCGGCCGCGGAGGTCCCCGCCGAAGACAACCGTGAGAATTTGCTGCGTCTTCGTGCCTGGTACGAAGAGTGGTCGGGCGTCGCCCGCTCGATCATCAAGCGCCGCGACCACCTGATCCGACTCGGGCTCGCCCAACGCCGGACCGCATCCTCCATCGACGACGGCGAAGACCCGGTCGTCTGACCGCCGCCACCCCGAGAAACCCCCGCGAGCTTCGCTGCTTGCGGGGGTTCTCTTTTGGCCCTGTGAAAGTGGGCCCGCCGTCTCTCGCGACGCCACTCGCAGCAAATTCGCTGGCGGTCGCGAACGGACGGGCCCCTCCCATTGCACCACTCCCCGCCGCGTGGCAGGCACCGGGGCTCATGCGAAGACTTCTGTTTGCCACGCTGCTGATTGCCACCGTCGCCTGCGGGCGCGACACCTCCAACGCCTCTGAACCCGATGCCGGCGCCGGCAAGCTCGACGCCTCCGTCGATGCGCGAACGCCCGTCGATGCCGGGGCGAAGCTCGGTGCGTTCTGCATCCCCGGCCTCAAGCCGTTCCCGCTCCCCGAGCCTTCGGCGCCGCTCCCCGTGGAACCGAAAGTACTCTGGTCGAAGACGATCGCGACCGGCGATGCGGCGAAGCATTTCGGCTTTGCCGTCTCCGGCGATCGCATTGCAGTTTCGGACGAAGGGAACGTCTGGATCCGCGATCTCGACGGCGAGCCGGT
>JAAFHJ010000715.1 GCA_013298325.1 Myxococcales bacterium
CAATCGCCCGATCTTCTCCTCGCTCATTTGCGAAATCTTTCCGAGGGTGTACCCGCTCTCTCCCCGGCGGTTGCGCGAAAGATGCTTGCGTACTTCCGAAGGACCCCCGTCTCCGAGCCGCCCCCATCGATGCGCGAGATACTTGGCACGGGGGCGCAATCACCGCCGCTCCTTTCGCCACGGGAGACGGACGTTCTTTCCCTCATTGGGCGCGGCCTTCGGGGGGGTGAGGTGGCACAAATGCTTGCAATTACCGAGAATACCGTTGCCGGATACGTGAAAGATATTTACCGAAAGTTGAATATCTCTTCACGCGCGGAGGCGGCTCTGGAGGCCCGTCGACGCGGTCTCGTTTGACTTGTGAAGAAAGTGCTTCTGTCCCCCCTGAATCGGGGGTGGTGGGCGTCGCCCAGGTGGGTTTTCCTCCGCGATCGTTCAGCGCGTGCTGAGCCGCCTTTTTGGGCGAACCGTCGAAGAGATCCCCGGGGAGATCGTAGATCATGAATCCACTGAAAATTCGCCGCGCGCTCGGTGCGATGGCGCTGCTGGTGCCGCTCGCGACGGCGACCGGTTGCGCGCCGGCACCGAAGCTCGTGTCCCACGTCACCGGCGCTCGCGATCAGATGAAGTTTCTCGTCGTACAAGGCGGGAATCAAGAAGTCGTGAAGTGCCAAGTCAATCCGGATGGCTCCCTGGCTCAATGCCGGAAGCTCGCCGTAATCCTTCAGGATGAGTGAGAGGAATATTATGAATATCCGCAAGCTCGCTCTCCTCGGAACGTTCGCTCTTGGGCTCGCCAGCTCCGGCTGCGTATCCCGCCGAATCATTGTTTTTCAAGACAATGCGAAGGCGCCGCTCACCGCGATGGAAGTTCAGAAGACTCAGAACTTCCTGTTTTACGCGCGTATTACCCACCAGTTCTACGTTTGTACGGACACCGATAAGGTCCTCGATTGCACGCTCGCTTGCAGTGCACCGGGCGATGATTTGTCCTGCCCGCAGGCGACTGTGGATGGCAACAGTGTCTCCACCAATTATCGCTGAACGAAGAGGAGCATCATGAAACGTATTTCGCTCGCGCTTCTCGCCGCTGCGGCGTCCACATCGATCGCGTGTGGCCCCCCGCCCAAGGTTCTCGTTCACCAAGAGTTCTTCCCGCCGGCCCTCGGCGAAGACAAAATCGCGCAAGAGAGCATGCAGTTGAGCGGTCAAAGCACCGACAAGCAGCGTCTCTTCAACTACTCGATCCGCATCTGCGACGTGAACCCGCAAGGGGTCGCAAAGCCGACGTGCAAAGAGACGCTGATCCTCGAAAACGTCAGTCCGAAGACCATCTACTGAGGCACGCCATGAAAAAGATCGCATTTGCGCTTTTTGCGCTGGCTGCACTCTCGGGATGCAGCGTCACTTCGACCTACCGGACCGCGGGCGGCTGGCGAAAGAACGCCGACGGCAAGCCGGTCCTCTATCAGACCTATCTCCAGGCAACTTGTGGCTATTTTGGTTGCTCCGACGAGGACTCGCACATGAAGCGGTGCACCCTCAATCCGGACAACACGATGGTCTGCGTCGCCGACCCGGAAGCTGACCGGATTCTCAAGAAAGAGAATTGATTCGTCACTGATCGACGGGGGGAGAGGGGCGAGATCGCGCGGCGATCTGGCCCCTTTTTCACGAGTTTTCGAATTGGCGACGCGCTGGCCGCTGCCCATCGATCCAAGGCGAACCGGTTAGAGCGCTTGCGCCGGCGCTTGCCAATTGGCTCTCGATTCGCTTGGTTGCGCGCCAGCACGCGCGCGCCATTGCGGCGGCGCCCACCTCAGGAGACTGCACATGGCTTTCGACTTCCCTTCCGCCGCCTGGACCGACGCCTACAAAGACGCCATCAACGCCAACGCGAATTACAAGGTCGCCGGGAAAGATTGGACCCACGGCGCCGTCGCCATGGTCGTGAAGGCGGAGCCCTCGGTCGGCATCGCCGAAGATCTCGGAATGATTCTCGATGTGCACGGCGGCGAGTGCCGCGGCTGTCGTCTTGTGGGCGCCTCGGAGGCCCAGGACGCGCCGTTCGTTGTCCAGGCGAGCTACGCCCAGTGGAAGGCGGTCATCAAGCGCGAGATCGACCCGACCAAGGCGCTCATGCAGGGGAAGCTGAAGCTCGTAAAGGGGCACATGCCGACGATGGTCAAGTACGTCCAGAGCTCCAAGGAGCTCGTCGAGAGCACCAGCCGCGTGCCGACGCGCTTCCCCGACGAAGGCTGACGCAACGGGATCGTCGGTCGACGGCAGGCGGCTCGCGAAAGCGGGCCGTTGCCTATTTGAGGCATTGATTTGGGAGCGGAAAAGCGGTCAGTATCCCGCGGCATATGGCTCAACATCCCACCCCCCTCGTGCTTGTGGCCGACGACGAGCCGGCGATGCGCGAGCTCGTCGAGCTCCACCTCCGACGCATGGCCGAGCCGCGCGTCGATGTGATCAGCGCAGAAGATGGCGAAGAGGCGTGGAAGCTCGCCCGCGAGCGCCTTCCCGATCTCGTGGTCCTCGAC
>JAAFHJ010000716.1 GCA_013298325.1 Myxococcales bacterium
CGCCGCGAGATGGGCGCGCCAGCGGAAACCTTCTGCGAGGGGCGTCGCTGAAAACCTGGAAACCACACGCGAAAGGAGCCCAGAGGGAATTGTGCCCCCGCGGGCGGCACGGAAGGCGGTCGCGAGGCCCTCCAGCCGCACGAGCACCGTCTCCAGCGGCGCCTCGTCGGGCGTCGTCTCCAACGCGCGAAGAAAGGACTGCTTGGCGCGGGCGAATTTCCCGGCGGCGAGCGCCTCCTCGGCGGCGGCGTCGTAGGCGGCGCACACCTCCGACGAGCGTCCCGCCGCTTCAAGGTGGGCTGCGCGGGCCGCCGGCGAGGGGGCCGCCGAAGCAAGTGCATCATGCAACGATTGAGCGATCGCCGGGGTGAGCGCCGGCACGAGGACGGCGGCAAGCGGGGAAATCGCCTCCCCGTCGGCGAAAAGCAGTCGCGCTTCCGTCAGCCGACGCTCGCTTTCGACAGAAATTCCGAGCAGATCGCGAATCTCGCGCGCCAGCGGCTCTCGGGCGAGGACGAGGAGCGCGAGGGCCCGGAAGTCGTCGTCGGCAAGCCGGGCCAGGCGTGCCCGCAGGCTTGCGTCGACACTCGGCACGTCGAAGGCGGCGATCGCCGCAGTGTCGGCGTGGACGACCGCCCCTTCGGCGACGCCGATCACGCGCGCCGCGACGAGAGCCTCGGCGAACGCGACAATGGCGCCGGGCACCCCCGCGGTACGTGCCAGGAATTGTTCACAAATAGCCGGCCCGAGAAGACGAACTCCCAACGACCCCATGGCGAGCGCCGCGGCGGATGCGTCGTCCAGGGGACTGAGCGTCAACTCGGAAACGCACGGGCCGACGGAGAGAATACGTGCATCTTCCCCGTAATCCCCACCGCGCACGACCACATGGAGCACGCGCGCCCGTGGGGCGGCGGCGAACGCTTCGGCAAACACCGCGGCGTCCTCGCCATCGTCGGGGAGCGATTCATCCCAGGCAAGCACGAGAACATGATCCTCGGATCGCCGAGCTAACAATCGCGCAAATGCCCCTGCAATCACCTCGGTATCGGGAACGAATTCAGCATCCTCGGGCGTCGTCAGCGCTGCGAGGATACGTACGTCGTCCGGCGCAAGACCTGGGAGTTCGGAAGGATGCGGCAGTATCGCGCGGACCGCGGCACCGATCGCCCCCGGAAGGCCCTCGGTCGTCGTCGCAGAAAAATTGGGTTTGATCCAGATCGGAACTACCGATTCACGGCTTCGAAGCGTCTCAAAAAAATGCTCAAGAAGTGCCGTCTTGCCGATCCCGGTTGGCCCTTCCAGGAAGAGAACGCGGGAGCGGCGCTGGGCGGAAAACGCAAGCTGCTCGGCGAGGCGCTGAAGCTCGCCGTTCCTACCGACGAAGGCTTCATCGGGGCCGATCTCACTCACGGCCCCAGCAAATTCGGCGGCGGGCGCCGGTGGAGGGGGCAGCGACGAGGGGCGCGTCGAACCGGTTTGTCGAGTCGCGGGGGAGCTCGCAGCAACCGACGGCCGTGTGGGAACGGACGGGGCCGCTCCGTTGCCACCAGCCCGGTAGGGCTCCAAGAAGCGGGCGAGATCTTCGAGGTTTGCGAAGTCGCCGCGCGCGTAGAGGGCCGAGAGGCACGCTTCGTGGAAACGCGCGGCGTCGGCGGGGCGGAGGAGCGGCTCGCGATCGAGGGTCTTTCCGAGGAGGTCGGCGATTTCCCCAGAAAGTTCCGGCAGCACTTTTTCCAGGCGGAGGTAGTCCCCCTCCCGAATGCGGCGGAGCGTTTCGAAGGGATTCGGCCCTGAGAACGGGTCGAGACCGGTGAGGCACTCGTAGAGGACGGTGCCTAGGGCGAAGAGATCGGCACGACCGTCGCCGACTTCGCCAAGCAGTTGCTCAGGGGCGAGGCGCGCAAAGGCGCCGCCAAGTTTGCGGTCCCAGGTCTCTTCGGCGTTCTGGGCGAGTGCGACGCGACGCGCGCGGGCGACGCCGAAGTCGGTGAGCTTCACCTCGCCATCCCACGAGAGAAGGATATTTCGCGGGGCGACGTCGCGGTGGACGAGACCGAGGAGAGCGCCGTCGTCCCCTTTTTGTCGATGGGCGTGGTCGAGCCCCTTTGCAATTTCTGCAGCAATAAAGAGCGCTAAGGGGGGAGGCAGCGTGCGCCCTTCCCGACGGAGCTGGGTGAGGAGCGCGGCGAGGTCGAGGCCTGCCACGTACTCCATGGCGAGGTAGTAGGTCTCCTCGCCGGTATCGCTTCCGGGGATCGGGAGCTTGCCGAGGTCGAAGACCTGGACGACGTTCGCGTGGGAAAGGCGCATCGCGATGCGTGCCTCGTCGACGAAGGCGGCGGCGACCTCCGGGCGTACGACGAGTTCCGTCCGCAGGCACTTGATGGCGACGACCTTCGCGAAGCCGGCGACGCCGTAGCTCTTCGCGCGGAACACCTCCCCCATCGAGCCTTCGCCGAGCCGGGAGAGCAGTTTGTAGCGGCCAAAGGTGACGTTCACGGCGCGCGGAGCTTAGTGGAATTTTGCACGCCGACTGGGAAAA
>JAAFHJ010000728.1 GCA_013298325.1 Myxococcales bacterium
TGCACGAGCGCGAGATCGTGACCGCCGCCGGTCTCGGGCTCCTTGCCGGGGAGAAGGTCGACGGCTTCGCCGAATCCCTCCATCCCGTCCAGGAGGCGATGATTCGCCGCTACGGCTCCCAGTGCGGCTACTGCACACCCGGCTTCGTCTGCTCGATGGCGGAGGGGTATTATCGGGACGACCTTTCCGCCTCCTCAAACGAGGAGCGGATCCTCGATCAATTGAACGGAAATCTCTGTCGCTGCACCGGCTACCGAGCGATCCGCGACGCGATGAGTGACGCGCTCGCGGCCAAGGCGACGAAGGACCTGACGCGCGATCTCCTTCAGATTACGAAGAAAAAAGCGCTTCCGGCCGCGACCTCCTTCGCCTTTGAGACCGCGGAAGGGGCTTTCCTTCGGCCGTCGAACCTCGAAGAGCTTCTCGCCGCAAAAGCGAAGGATCCCGAGGCGGAACTGGTCTGCGGCGCGACGGAAATCGGCGTCTACGCGAACAAGAAGCAGCAGCGCTGGAAGACGCTGATCGCCGTCGACACCATCCCCGAACTCCTCGCGATCACCGCGACGGAGCAAGCGTGGCGTATCGGCGCCTCGGTTTCACTCACGAGCGTCGAAGAGGCGCTCGCTGGCGAGTACCCGCTCCTCGACGCGATGTTCGCCGTCTTTGCGAGCCGCCCGATCCGGAGCCGCGCGTCGCTCGCGGGGAATCTCGTCACCGCGAGCCCCATCGGCGACATGGCCCCCTGCCTCCTCGCCCTCGATGCAAAGTTGCATCTTGCATCCAAAGAGCGCGGGGCCCGCGAGGTGGCGATCGCCAGCTTTTTTACTGGGTACCGCGCGACGGTGCTCGCAAAAGATGAAGTCGTCGTCGCCATCGAGATCCCCCGCGGCGTGACGGCCGGCTGCACCCGCGAGCAGTCGAGCGTGAAGGTCTCCAAGCGCCGCGAGCTGGATATCTCGATCGTCTCGGCCGCCTTCGTCGTCGACGTTGATGCCGAGGGAATTGTGCAGCATGCACGTATTGCCTACGGCGGCGTCGCAGCGACCCCGCTCCGCGCCTATGCCGCCGAGGGGGCGCTCGTCGGGAAACAGTGGCGCGCTGTCGACGTCGCCACTGCCAACACGATTGCTGGGACGCGGGCCGCCGTCGCTGACGTACTTGCTGGAATTTACACACCGATCGACGACGTGCGCGCCAAAAAAGGGTACCGGATCGGTCTCATCGCCACGCTCTTTGAGCGCTTCTTCGATGGCGAGCACGGTCCGATCCTTCCGCCGGAGAGCTACGGAACCCCTTCCGAAGCGGCGCCGATTGCCGTCCACGAAGGGACCGCGAAGAAGCATCCCCACGAGAGCGCTGTCGGTCACGTCACTGGGAGCGCCCGCTACGTCGACGATGTCGGCCGGACGCGCCATGCGCTCACCCTCTGGCCCGCCGGAAGCCCTTACGCCCGCGCGCGCCTCGATGCCCTCGACGTCACCGACGCCGCGGCGATGGCGGGCGTCCACACGGTGCTCACAGCGGCCGATATTCCTGGTGAAAACGATGTCGGCGCCGTCCGCAAAGACGAATCGCTCCTCGTGCCGATCGGCGGCGAAGCCTCCTACCTCGGGCACATGGTGGCGGTCGTCGTCGCTGAGACCGAGGAGCTCGCGCGTGCCGCGGCGGGGAAGATTCGTGCAAGCTACACAGAGCTTCCGCCGGTCCTCGGCATGGAGGAGGCGCTCGCTGCCGAAAGCTTCCATTCGGCGGGCCACCGCATCGTGCGTGGCGACGCAGCGACCGCGTTGAAGAGCGCCTTCCGGACGGTCTCCGGGACGCTCACCATCGGCGGCCAGGAGCATTTTTACCTGGAGAGCCACGCCGCGTTTGCCGAAGCGGGGGACGACGGCGACGTGAAAATCCTCTCGTCGACCCAGCACCCGAGCGAGGTGCAGGCGGTCGTCTCTCACGTGCTCCATCTCCCGCGCCACCGGGTCGTCGTCGAGAGCCCGCGCATGGGGGGCGGCTTCGGCGGAAAAGAGACCCAGGGGAACACCTGGGCGGCGCTCGTGGCGCTCGCCGCGTGCAAAACCAAGCGCCCGGTCCGCGTCCAACTCGACCGCGATCTCGACATGGAGCTCACCGGGAAGCGTCACCCGTTCTTTGCGAAGTACCAGGTTGGCTTTGACGCAGAAGGGCATTTGAGCGGCGCAAACGTTGAGCTGTACAACGACGGCGGCTGGGCCCTGGACCTCAGCGAATCGATCTGCGATCGCGGCCTGTTTCATCTCGACAACGCCTATTACATTCCCCACGTCGACTTCTTCGGCCGCGTCCTCAAGACCCACACGACCAGCCACACCGCGTTCCGCGGCTTCGGCGGTCCGCAAGGAATGGTCGTCATTGAGGAAATTATCGATCGGGTCGCCCGAGAACTCGGCCTCCCGCCGGAGGTCGTCCGTGAGCGAAACCTCTACCGCGGCGACGGGGAGACGAACACGACCCACTACGGGCAGCACCTCGAC